>CAZMZA010000077.1:0-6292 GCA_964570635.1 uncultured Dehalococcoidales bacterium | reverse complement strand
ACGACACTGAGGCGGCTAAGCTTATCCCCCAGCTACAGGAAGGGATTGTCACCAGCGTCACACAAATGCTCTACCAGCTATTCAGCATGGCAGGTGAGAGGGTCTGATGACGACGACAAACACACACAATGTAGCTGAGGCTGCCAGAGTGATAGGGGTTCTAACCAGTATGCCGCCGATTACTCTCGAAAAGAAGCTAACTACCGAGGATAATACGGATGAAGCAGCCCGGGTGAAGCGGTTCCTGGCGCTGCCGGTGCGACTCCAGGAAGGTGTTTTGCGGTATGGCGAACGCCTTCAAAGGGCTTATAAGTCTTGACAAAGGGTACGCCATAGTATAGCCTAGAAACATAGCCCTGTGAGTTTGCTGATGAAAATCGGCTCGCAGGGCTTATTTATTTTCATCGGCAGCTCCCGGGCTAACAAAAGGGACGTTGCAACCTTCGGTTGGAAGGTTTAAAGGCAACGTCCCTTTTCCTTTTGGCCAAGGTTGCAACTCCCGATGGATATAGGCCGGGTGCCACTCTACCCGGCTTAAAGTCCAGGAATAATAAATTGGGAGGTTTGTCAACATGGCGACAAAAGCATCAGCCAAGGAGAAGTTTGTCAACAGTGTTACCAGCCCACTGGCCACCACCAAAATGACCGGCAAGCTCTCTGAATACCTTGGTATCAAGGTAGATGAGAACTCAGCCCCGGTCAAGGCGTGGAGAGACCTGATGTCCAAGGCAGCGAGTGACCTGTTTGATAAGTGTTACGAGAACATGAAGGCAGCTTACAAATAGTAGGCTGCCTCTGTTTCTATACCTGTCAAACCCTTCATTAGCTTTGCTACGTCGGTCTTTCTCATAGCTGGGGTGGCAGTTGGGATCGGCCGGGCAAGCAAGTCACCAATCCACTCCACGAGAGGTATAGAGACTAGTTGAAGTCTGTAAGTACAGGAGGGAACCATGATCAAAGCGCAGCAGGTAGGCTCAATCCCCGTCAGCGGTCAGCAGGCAACTATGCTGCCGATGCAGGCGGGAGTAATCCCGGCTACCACCACCGCGACCCAGCTGGACATGAGTAGCATTATGAACATGATGATTATGATGATGGTCGTGGTCATGATGATGAAAATGATGACGTCAGCAACCGAGAAGATCTAAGCCGGGAGCAACAAACTAGAGGAGGTATAGCAGATGACTACAGGGCTTATTACTGGACAGCAAACCGGATTCGACATCAATTCTATCATGAACATGCTCATTATGGTAATGGTAGTGGTCATGATGATGAAGATGATGGGCAAAGCCACCGAGTCGGTGAAATAACCTGGGAAAGGAAGGTATTCCATGGGTAAAGATAGAGTAGTTGATAAGACCATTTCGCCACTGCAGGCGCTTACCAGCGTCAACCCGTTGACGGCTACAGAGGGCAGGTCCCGCGGTTCGCTTGGTGTCCTGCCTATTGGCTACTACCGGGGAGAGGCCGCGTTCTGGGACCTGGATAAAGCGGTTGCCCAGCCCCTGGTTCGTGCTGAGCAGCTCCATATCCTGGGTCTCCTCGACGGCCGGGAAGAGGATTATGACCTGCAGACACTAACCATTCCTAACGGAGCCGCCGTTGGCGCCGTTCTGACCGGTGAGCTGGAGGTGCCCAGCGGCGAGGTCTGGTTCATCAGTGCCGTTGAGATGGTGCTGCCGGCAGACGCTGGCGGCACACCGACCATGAACTGGCACTGTGACCTCTGGACCAGCCGCCTGGCGACCCCAAGCCCGTACGGCCAAGCATTCCACGCCAACGCAGTGAACTTCAGCCCGGGTGGCGGAGCACAGTGGGATGAGTTCACCTATCCGGGCAACTGGTGGGCAGCCACCAATAAGCAGGTGCCGTTGAGGCTTCCGGCGGGCACAAAGCTCACCTTTGTGGTCACCAATACGGTTGCCGTCGCCACCGGCGCCATGAACTGTATTGGGCGGATCTACGGCTGGATTGGTAAAAAGCTGGTGGACTAGTGAGGACTTTAGCCTCCTGGTTACGATGCCTTCCGTTAGTATGAGCTAGCGGACGTGCTGGGTATAGAGCCAGCAATGGGGGAACTAAGAATGAGGAGGGAAAAATGCACGGATTTTATTCCAGAGCAGAGCTTGAGGAAATCGCCAGCGTAATTCTCGGTGAGAGAATCAGCGGCAGGCCAGAGCAGGGTATCTACGAGCAAAGCGCGGTCCAGAATTTCAGGATCGGCGCCAGCCGTAAAGTTAAGGGCGGCTGGATGCTCCACTACTGCCGGACCAAAAACGCCATTACCCTGCCATATCGTCTGGTGGGCAACCTCAGCCAGGTTCTGGCGGCTAACGAGTTGATCCTGACCGCTGGCGCTGCCGCCGGTCAGAAACGGGTCTCCATACCGGATACCACGAGCCCGGTAGATTTCTACGCTGGGGGCAAGATTGAGTGCTGGCCTGCAGGGGGAACGTTTGAGTTCCACCGAATTGCGGCCAGCTCGGCATCGGACGGGACTAATGTTGTGCTAACCCTTGAGGACCCGCTGATAACCGCCCTGGCGGTAGGCGATATGGTATTGCCGACCCCCAGCATTTACTACGCTACGGGGCCGATGGGCGTGGAGAAGCAGCAGTTCGAAACCGCTGTAGCCATGCCGCTGATACCGGTTACGGCGGGATATTTTTACTGGGGTGTCACCTGGGGGCCGGTGTTCCTGTCGATGCAGGGAGGCCAGTGGCCCGGTCACGCCGTAGAGGAAAAGGACGTGTACTGCTGGATGGACGGGACCGGGGCTGTTGCTGACGCTTTCGGCGGTATAGCCGCGGGCACTTCGGCGCCGCAAAGGGTAGGCTACGGTCTCCCCAGCGGTGATTACGGCTCTGGACTGATCATGCTCCAGTTGAGCCCGTAGTCTTGCCTGGCGGCTCGGATTGGTTAAGAGGTAGTCTGCCAGTGCCGGGGTATTCGGTAGTGCAAGCGATGAGAAGGATGTAGCTGACATCTGGTACAGGCAGACTACTGCCTGAAGAGTGACAACTGGTTAGTTGTCAGTGGTAAGGGCTGAGCCATGCAAGACGGTGGTTCAGCCCTTCTTGCTTAGAGGAGGAGATATGACGCAGCCGGGAACGACAGCTCCAGCGGGATGGGAATGGCTTGGTACCGCGTTAGCCTTACTGCCGCTCATGCTGCTGGTAATGATGATGCGAGCAATGGATAAGCTGCTTGAGCCTGAGGTCATCAGGGAGATAAAGCCGATAGCCGAGGAAGTAGTCATGGCGAAAATGGGCAGGAAGGCTTAATCGCCAGGAGGTAGCTGATGTCAGGTACTTACGCTGAAATTGTGGAAATAGTGGCTCCGGGCAGTGCGGCTGCCGACAGCACTGTGAGCGTAGAGGTCAAGGTAAAGAACAAGCACTCCGCGAGCATCGGGATAATGGTAGGGGGAGCCCTTGACTACGGGGTTACGCCGTGGCCGGGCATCAGTTTTCCGGACTATTCCGCCAATGTCGGGCCCGGGGCAACCCGCACTTTCTACGGCTCCTTCAAGATGCCGTCAAAAGCGGTGACCATACATGCCTACAGCTACTGGTATGGCAGCGATGGTAGCTGGCACTTTGATGATGAAAAAACGAAGAAGGTTAGCCTGGCTGAGCTGGCAGCGTCCATCAGCCAGTTTCAGATACTGGACTACAGTAAGGTTTGAGGAGGTGGAATGTGACACTGAGACCATTACAACTATCGCTAGGTAGTGTTACCTCACCCGTGTACAGCACCGGGTGGTATCAAGACCCGGCCTCCGGGCAGTATTACTATTACGACAGCGACAGCCGGCGATGGTACATTCAGGTAGCCGGGCAGCTATACCCGCTCTCTATCGCCTCGGAGACGGCGCCCAAAACGGTGGCTATCGCACCAGGAGATGGGCTAAAGATAACCCTGTCCTACCGGTACATCGGGCCTCCGTCCGCCGGGGTAGAGGAATACTTCTCCATAGGCTACCACGACGGCATTCAGTACCATCCCAAGGTAGTCGGGACAAACAGCAGAAGCCTACCCCAATGCAGCACCCCCACGGAGTTCAGTTCGGAAAAGACGCTGACTATACCCAGCAACGTTGGCGATAACTGGACCTATATTGAATGCAAGGTGTGGCATGGCACTCCCGACGTGCCGGAGACCGGGTTGAGGTACCGGGATGCGTTGAGCATCGTCGGCATAACCGCCGAGATAACGAACTTTACCATCGAAGATTACGTCAAGGTGTAGGCAATGATTGTACAGACGTCACTTGGCGCTCTAGCTTCCGGGCAGCAGGTGCAGCTCAGCGTAGGGGATACGCTCAGGGTGAGCGTGAGCTTCAACTACACGGTATCCGAGGACACGTCGGTCACGGTTCGCGGTTGTCCCTATCAGCGGGTGATGGGCATCCTGGACCGCATCGGCTCATGTTGTGGAGAGACAGAGGCCGATCTAAGCGGGACGGTAACTCCAACGAAGAAGGAAGTTACCGTTGACTGCGTTATGCTGCCGGCAAGCGAAGGCGGCATTGGGGACGGGACTTACGGACTGGTTGCTGAGATACCGGGCTATGACGCCGAGGAGACTATTGAGAGTTGCATCGTCATTAGCGGTAACCCGGCCAGCGTAATGGATATGATACCAATGCTCATGATGGTGATAGTAATGGGCATGATGATGGGCACAATGGAGGAGGTGTAAGGTGGGAGCATACCTGTCCTGGAATCTGGCATCTCCAGCGATCTCTCAGGCTGGACAGGAGCTCCAGTTCACCGTGAATTTGACGGCTCCCGGGGATGGCAAATATTACCTCATGGGGGCCCTGTACAGCAGCGACCTGTCCTACATATC
Organism: uncultured Dehalococcoidales bacterium; assembly: GCA_964570635.1. Taxonomy (GTDB): domain Bacteria; phylum Chloroflexota; class Dehalococcoidia; order Dehalococcoidales; family CAYYQY01; genus CAYYQY01. The sequence goes on along the minus strand of CAZMZA010000077.1, from coordinate 1,435 downwards.
GGGAACGCTATTCGGCCTGCTCAAGGTAGCCGGCGCAGACTATGCCGTCAACGGCACAACCTATATGTCCTACTGGGATCTTGAGGAAGGCGAAAGCGTTGAGCTGCCGTGCCGGCTCACCCAGGACAGGACCAATGTGGTGCTCGGGCTGTTCCTGTTCAAGATGGAGGGGGATACTGCCTCTCTTGGAGTTGACGAAGAGGTCGATGCGCTGTCAGCCGCGCTCTACTATGTGACAGCGCAAAATACTATGGATCAGGTGATGGAGCTGGTTTTAATGGCTGGAGTTGTGGGATTTATGGCGTATGAGGCGCTAAAAGATTAGGAGGAGCTATGGCTGAAGAGATTGCATTCCCGACATATGAGGCTCTGCTCACCGAGGCGATAAGGTCGCTTGCTGTGGACAGCGGCACCGTTACCGCCCCGGCTGCCATCGGTACCAACATCCTGGTCGACCAGTCAAAGAACTGGGAAACCGATATCCACAAGAACAAGCTGGTCAAGATAATCAGAGGCGCAGGTGCCGGGCAGCTCGCGGGGATAGCGGGTAATTCAACCAAGTCTCTCGTCATCAGGCAGGCCTGGGCTGTAGGCCTTGATACTACCTCAGTCTATGTAATTATCAGCGCTGACGTGGCGCAAATGCTCAGGGACGTATTTGGTGGCGGCTCTGATATAAGTGCCGCCAACCCACTCGAAACCCACGATCCGAAGATTGGGGATGTCGAGGACAAGCTCGACCACCCTAGCTACGGCCTCGCCGCTATTAAATCGTCGATAGACTCACTGGCGGGCGGGGCCTTCTGGGGTTCCTACGGCCCAAGAAATGTTGAGGTTGGCAATGACGTTGACTTCGGTATCATGATATATGACCCAACTGGCAATATTATCACCATCGGCGAAATAACCCCGGGCACATATTCCGTTCGCCGGGTGAGGGGTGCTGTCGATACTGAGATTGTGGGTGCTACTGCCTCATCTGAAGCCGCTGGAAGAGTGTATATGACCTACGACTTCCCCGGGGCGAGCTGGCAGGTTGGGGACATATTCTACATCGTATTTTCAGGCATACAGGCTACCCTGGACGGAGTTACCACTGAATATCCGGACATTTACGTCTTCGGCAGGGTAGTGAGAGAAGCCGACATCGCTGCCAATGTTGCCGCTCTACTGGCTGACCTGGGCGACGTCTCTGGCTCAACCCTGGGCAGTATCTATGCCATTCTCGGCAACCCAGCCCAGTCATTCTTGGCCATGATTGGCTACGAAGGAGCAGCTGCCCTGGCAAACAAACTCACGGCTGCCAGGGCAGCCCTCCTTGACCAGATTACCGCTGCCCGTATGGCTGAACTTGATGCCACCAATTTGCCTGCTGACCTCGACGCGGTTAAAGCTCAAACTGACAAATTGGCTGGAGCAACACCAACAAGTGGCT
>CAZMZA010000076.1:0-6300 GCA_964570635.1 uncultured Dehalococcoidales bacterium | reverse complement strand
AGCCGTGGTCGGTGCCCTGGGTATCGCTCCGGAGCAGCTACAGGTAATAATCTGTCAGATGGTTACCCTCCGCCGTGGCGAGGAGTTAGTCCGTGTTTCCAAGCGCAGCGGTGACATTGTTACACTCAGTGAGTTGGTGGATGAGGTGGGGGCTGATGCCTGCCGCTTCTTTTTCCTGTCCCGCACCGCCGATAGTCAGATGGACTTTGATTTGGAGTTAGCCAAGAAGGAGTCGTCTGACAACCCCGTCTACTATGTCCAGTACGCTCACGCCCGTATCGCCAGTATCCTCCGTTTGGCTGAGGAGAGAGGGATTGACTATGGAGACGGGGACGTCTCCCTGCTGACTACCGAGCCTGAACTTACCCTAATCCGTAAGATGCTGCTTTTGCCTGAGATGATTGAGACGATAGCTCACACCCTGGAACCCCACCATTTGACCTATTATGCTCAGGACTTGGCTACTGTCTTCCACAGCTTCTATAAGCAGTGCCGCGTCATTTCTAAGAACGAGGGGTTGACGAAGGCCCGTCTCAGGCTGGTGGCGGCAGCCAAGCTGGTTCTGGCCAAGACGCTTCACCTTATGGGCATGACCGCACCCGAGCGTATGTAGGCTTCGGTTAACTACAGACCTTTCTGCTTGTACTGCTTGGCTAGTTCATGATAGAAGGGTGACCCCTCTTCTACCCACCACAGCTGTTGCCGGGTAACCTTGCCCTTAATCTTTCCCGGGACACCAACCACGAATGACTGCTCTGGAACAGTCATCCCCTGGCTAACCAGAGAGCCAGCGCTGATTACACAGAAGTCGCCGATTTCGGCGTCGTGGAGGATGGTGGCGTTCATACCGATGAGAACGTTGTTGCCTATTCTGCGGCAGTTGATGACGGCCCCGTGACCAATCTGGACATTGTCACCGATGGTAACATCGGCCATAGCCGCCGGGGTCGAGGGTGACCCCGAATGAATAACACAGGTATCTTCAACGATGGTATTTTTACCGATTTTGATACTGCCAAAGTCGCCTCTGATTACCGCTCCCGGCCATATGCTGGTGTTTTCACCGATTTCTACATCACCAGCAATGTAGGCTGCCTCGCTGACGAAGGCTGACTCGGCTATCCTTGGAGTCTTGCCGTTGAAGCTTCTAATCATATTTACCTCCTGATGGCTCTATTATAGACTTGCCATCCGGGGAGTCAAGCTTGTCTTCTGTATCGTCTCGCTTGTCCCTCTCGGCGCTTTTGTGTTACACTTTCTCCTCAGGAGAAGCTGAAATGAAGCGTCGTGTTTTTTCTGGGGCACGTCCCACGGGCAGGCAGCACCTGGGTAACTATCTGGGTGCCGTTCAAAACTATGTTGCCCTTCAGGACGGGTATGATTGCATTTATTGTGTGGTTGATGTACATGCTCTCACCACACTGGAAGATACCAGCGAGCTGCAGACGAATATTCGTGAAATGGTGCTCGATTGGCTCGCCGCCGGTATTGACCCCGAAAAGAGCATCATTTTTGTCCAGTCTCATGTCCCCGAGGTGATGGAACTGCACACCCTGCTCAGTATGGTTACCCCCTTGGGCTGGTTGCTACGGGTGCCTACCTTTAAGGAGAAGGTAAAACTGCAACCGCATAACGTGAACTACGGGCTGGTCGGCTATCCGGTGCTGATGACCTCCGATATTGTGCTGTACAAGGCCGAGGTGGTGCCTGTTGGTGAAGACCAGCTGCCTCATCTGGAGTTAGCCAGGGAGATTGTCCGCCGTTTCAACTACCTGTTCGGCGATACCTTTCCCGAGCCCGAAGCCAAGCTTACGTCATTCCCGCTCATACGTGGGCTGGATGGGACGGAGAAGATGAGCAAGCAGCTGGACAATGATATTGAAATAGCCCTGTCACCCGATAAGACGTTAGAGCGGGTGATGACGGCTGTTACCGACCCGGCTCGGCGCTACCGGACCGACCCTGGGCACCCTGAGGTGTGTAACGTCTTTTCGCTTCACGGGTACTTCAGTCCCTCGCGAGTGGACGAGATAGCCAACCAGTGCCGCTCGGCGGCGATTGGCTGTGTTGACTGTAAGGGGCTGCTGGCTCAGGAGATTAATACTGCCCTTGGACCCTTCCGGGAACGGAGAGAGGCTTTAGCTGCTAGACCTCAGTATATAGGTGAGGTTCTGGCCGAGGGTGCTCAGCGGGCCAGTGTCATCGCCCGTGAGACCATTGGCGAGGTCAAGCAGAAAATGGGGCTTCTTTAGGGTGTTAATGTGGGTGAGCGTTAGCAGCCACCGGACTAGACCGTGCGGTGCTTAGCCACGAAGCGCGCCATCCTGGAGAGCGCCTCCTCAATATCAGTTAGCGAGGTGGCGTAGCAGCAACGGATATACCCCTCGCCGCACTCTCCGAAGGCAGAGCCCGGGACTACGGCCACTTTTTCCTCAGTCAGCAGGCTTTCGGCAAACTCTTCCGAGGTCATGCCGGTGGTCTTTATCGATGGGAAAGCGTAGAATGCTCCTTTAGGCTCGAAGCAGGATAGCCCGATGTCACGTAAGCCCTTGACCATAACCAGTCGCCGTCTGTTGTAGTCCTCCACCATCTCGCTCACACTGTCTTCGCCGGCCCTTAGTGCCTCCATAGCGGCTACCTGTCCCATGGTCGGGGCGCTCATTATGGTGTACTGATGAATCTTGGTCATAGCGGCTATAATCTCTTTGTTGGCGGCGGCATAGCCAATACGCCAGCCGGTCATGGCATAAGCTTTGGAAAAGCCACCGAGCAGGATAGTGTTTTCCTTCATCCCGGGCAGTGAGGTCAGGCAGGTATGTTCTACACCGTAGACCAGCCTGGCGTAGATTTCGTCGGAGATTACCAGCAGATTATGGAGCTGGGCTACCTCGGCTATCTGTGCCAGCTTGTTTCTGGGCATTACTGCTCCGGTAGGGTTGGCAGGATAGCCGATAAGGATGGCCTTGGTTTTGTTGGTAATTCGCGCTTCGATATCGGCGGCGCTAATCTCAAAATCGTTCTCCTGGCTGGTGGGTACCATGACCGGAGTACCCCCGGCCAGAATGACGCACGAATCATAGGCAACATAATGCGGGTCGGACATAATGACCTCGTCGCCGGGGTTAAGAATGGTTCTTATTGCCAGGTCTAACGCTTCACTAACCCCGACGGTAATCAGCAGTTCCCCGTTGGGGTCGTATTCCGGACCATAGGTTTCCTTGAGGTACCGTGACAGCTCCTGGCGTAACTCAGGCATCCCCAGATTGGAGGTATACATGGTATAGCCTTTTTCCAGTGAATGGATGGCTGATTCGCAGATGTGCCAGGGGGTGGCATAGTCAGGTTCGCCCACTCCCAGCGAGATTACTCCTTCCATGGAGGCCAGTAAATCGAAGAACTTTCTTATGCCGGAAGGGGATATTCGGTTTACCTGCCGTGAGATAATACCGCGCATTTTCTTACGCTGACTGCGGGGTTTAATTAACATTAAGGCCTCCAGTAGGTAAACTGGCTAGAGTATAACTTGCTGCCGTTTGACCTCCTCCGCTTCTTCCAGAATTACCCCGTCTTCTTTATATCGCTTAAGGATGAAGTGGGTAACGGTTCCATGTACCCCTTCAATAGTAGCCAGCTTTTGGGCTACGAAATCAGCTACTTCATGCTCAGACTTGCCCACTACCAGGACGGCCAGGTCATATTCTCCTGATGCCAGGTAGACTGAGTGGGCCTGTGCGAAGCGGTAGATATGCTCGGCTATAGCGTCAAAGCCAACGTTTTTCTGGGGGGTAACCTTGACCTCTATTAGTGCCCATACCTGTTCGTCCTCTACCTTGTCCCAATTAATTACCGTCTTGTATTTTAAGATGATTCGGTCTTTCTCGGCTTGTTTGATTAGCTTGGATACCTCAGCCTTATTGGTGTTGGTCATGGTGGCTATTTGTCTGGCGGTGCTTCGGGCATCGTTTTCCAGTATTTTGAGAATCTCATTTAACATCCTTTAGCCCCCCGCTAACTCGATTAGTGCCCACTCCTTTTGTGTTTCATTATAGCACAGCCGGAACAGTTTGTTATCTCTGGTGCGTACCTGGAAGTGCCTCTCTCCCGGTTCCTGCCACGCTCTTTCTACATCCTCGACTTCGTATTCTATGCCCTGCCATACGAAAGACTCGGGTCGTTCGGCATAGGTATGACCTGAGTAACAACTTACGGTGGGCGAGTTTTCGTTCAACCTCATCCTCCCGGGTTTTGCTTGAACCTTGCCGGGTCTCTTACCACCTGACGTAGACTCCCATGCTGTACAGGCTTACCTTTTTGTCCGATACCAGAAGGCAGCACAGCATCCCGCACTTTGGGCAGCGGAAAAAGCCCTGCTCCATCCACTCTGGGAACGGCAGCTCAGCTTTGCAGAAGCGGTCAGGACAGGTAATTGTCCATAGCTCCTGCTTCTCAGGGTCTGTGTTTGCCTTTAAATTTCTACCCAAGTTAACGCCTCTAAGAAGTCCGGCCTATTTCGGGCGGATAACGAGTGCGGCGACAATCAGTACCAGACCGATGAGAATATCTATCCAAGTGCTCTCCGCGCCGCCTACGACCCCTTCCCCAAAAGACATGACTATGAAAAATAGACCTGCTGCCACGGCAATTATTGCCAGTAACCATCTCAAAGGTTTAAGCATATCGTTCCTCCCTTTTCAGATTTGGTTTCCTCAGGCTTTTTATTAGGTAACCCTCCCCCTTTATCCCCCTCCCTTGATAAGGGAGGGGGAAGTTATATGAGAGGGGCTTCGCCCCTCTTTAACTCTTCTTCGTCTTGTTCTGGTGTAACGATAAAATCGTCTCTTCCCGTGTATACTGTCGAAGCACGTGCACTCGGAAACCCCAAAAGAGTGATACTAACAGTAGAAACGCTACTGTAAGTAAAAACCAAAGCCACACCTGTGGCCAGCACTGATGAACAAGAATAAGAAGACCTGCGATAAGAATGGCCAGGAAACCATTGCCGCACATCTGCTTTAGGACGACCAAGCGCTCACGCCCATGCCATGCCGTTTCGTCGTCCTTTATAGCTTCATGGAGAGTTGCAAACCTTTCGTGTGCTTGCCCCCACCAGATATTGTTGGAATCTTTCGCCCACTTGCACCAGAAAATATTAAATCGCTGACGCCAGCAGCCTTGGTCGTTCGGTGTAAAACGGATAATGTCGAAGATTTCTCCGAAGCATTGCACAGCAAAACCCACCATGAAGAAAAGACCAAAAAGCGGGATGTAAAGTAGCCAATACATGGAGCGAGAATATCCAAAGAGTCTTTCAAGGCTATCCTTTAACGTAGGCTCTGGTATAAGTAATACGGAGGCTGTCACAATTATTATTGCACCTGGCGTCACGAAGGACAAAATATCCCGTAATATGAACTCTCGGTACAAATACTTGATGGCATTGCCAAAATCTGTCACGGTGTGTCTTCTTCTCCTACTTATATGTTTGGTTTTCTCTTGTGCCAGTCGGTGGCCTGCTGGAAGGCGTGGGCGATTTTCAGTATGGTTTCCTCGCCGAAGGGCTTGCCGATGAGCTGCATACCTATCGGCAGCCCGTCAGCAAAGCCGGCGGGGATGGAAATAGCCGGCACTCCGGCAATGTTTATGGGCAGGGTGCAGACATCGCTCAGATACATCTGAAGCGGGTCGTCTATCTTCTCGCCGATTTTGAACGGGACGGTGGGGGAGGTGGGGGTTACCAGGGCATCAAACCTCTCAAAAGCCTGGTCGAACTCCTGTCTTATTAAGGTACGGACCTTCTGTGCCTTGAGATACCAGGCTTCATAGTAGCCGGCGGAGAGGGCATAGGTCCCCAGCATAATGCGTCTTTTGACCTCGGCACCGAAGCCGTACTGACGGGTCTTTTCCATTGCTTCCCACATATTGTCTGTGTCCAGAGAGGAGAAGCCGTACTTTACCCCGTCATAGCGAGCCAGATTGGCCGAAGCCTCTGAAGGCGCGATGATGTAGTACGCGGCCAGGGCGTAGGGGGTATGGGCTAGCGAGACCTCCCAGTCCACTCTGGCTCCTAGCTCCTCGAGCTTGGCGATAGCGGCTCGTATGGCTGCCCCAACCTCATCCTGCATCCCTTCGACGAAATACTCTTTGGGCACGCCGAGGTTAAGTCCTTTGAGGTCGGTGGTGAGGCACTGCGTGAAATCGGGTGCGGGCTGGGGAACCGAGGTGGAATCTCTGGGGTCGTGGCCGGCAATGACGTTCAACACCAGAGCACAGTCCGCAGCGTCCTGGGTTAGGGGCCCAATC
>CAZMZA010000075.1:0-6424 GCA_964570635.1 uncultured Dehalococcoidales bacterium | reverse complement strand
TAATAGGCAGAGTGATACCGGTAATATCCACCTCCTGGAAAGCGTCCTTGCCGATAAAGGGTCGGGCTACCTGACCGGTTATAGCCACTACCGGAGAGGAATCCAGGTGAGCGTTAGCAATCCCGGTAACCAGGTTGGTCGCCCCGGGACCGGAGGTCGCCATACACACCCCTACCTTGCCAGTAACCCGGGCATAACCGTCAGCGCCAAGGGCAGCACACTGCTCGTGACGCACCAGGATATGGCGCAGCTGAGGATATTGGGGCAGGGTATCATACAGCGGCAAAATAGCGCCGCCGAGGATACCAAAGATAACCTCTACCCCCTCTCTTAGCAGGCTTTCACATATAACCTGGGCACCTGTCATCTTCATAGCAGCCTCCTTAGTAGCTAAACACGGCTCCGGTACTAGCTGAGGTTACCCTTTCGGCATAATACCTGAGGTAGCCTGCTTTTACTTTAGGCTCAAACTCAGCCAGCCGAGCCAGACGCCCAGCTATCTCCTCATCACCAAGCTCCACATCAAGCTTGTAGTTAGGTATGTCAATCTTGATTATATCCCCATTATGCAAGGCAGCGATAGGTCCCCGGCTGGCCGCCTCGGGCGAAACATGACCAATAGCAGCACCGCGAGTGGCTCCAGAAAAGCGCCCGTCAGTGAGCAGGGCCACCTCCTTATCCATACCCATACCACTCAGCAGCGAAGTCGGGGTGAGCATTTCTCTCATCCCGGGCCCTCCTTTAGGACCTTCGTAACGGATGACTATGACCTCGCCCGATTTGATGCTGTCACTCATGATGGCGGCGGTAGCCTCTTCTTCAGAGTCAAACACCCTGGCCGGCCCCTGATGAACCATCATCTCCGGGGCTACGGCAGCGCTCTTCACCACCGCTCCCTCCGGTGCCAGATTACCAAAGAGAATGGCAATGCCCCCCCGCGGTGAGTAAGCATCGCTCACGGGATGAATAACCTCTTTATCCAAGACCCGGCTGTCAGCGATAATCTCAGCCACTGATTTCCCCGATACTGTTCCAGCCCCCAGGTTTAATAAACCTTTGAGCTCTTTCATCACCGCCGGTATGCCACCAGCCCGGTCCAAGTCCTCCAGATGATAGCTACCAACCGGTCTGAGCCGGCACAGGTTGGGACTGCGCTCACTTATCTGGTTTATCATCGCCAGAGAGAAATCAACCCCGGCCTCATTAGCTATAGCCATAAGGTGCAAAACTGAATTGGTGCTGCCGCCCAGCGCCATATCAACGACAAAGGCATTATGCAAAGCCCCCTGAGTTACTATACCCCGCGGCTTTATGTCGTTGGCGACCAGCTCCATAACCTGCCGCCCTGCCTCCTTAGCCAGCTGCTGACGTCTACCGTCAGCGGCCGGGATGGTGCCGTTGCCGGGCAGCCCCATACCCAGCGCCTCGGTGGCGCAATTCATGGTATTGGCGGTGAACATTCCCGCACAGCTACCACAACCGGGGCAGGCCACCTCCTCCAGCCGCTCCAGTTCTTCCTGGCTCAGTAACCCCTTAGCCACCTTCCCCACTGCTTCAAAGACCGAACTGAGGTCAACCTTTTCCATACTACTCCCCAGGCACCCGGCCAGCATGGGACCGCCGCTGATGAAGATGGACGGCAGATTCAGCCTCACTGCTGCCATGAGCATCCCCGGGATTATCTTGTCACAGTTGGGGATAAAGACCAGACCGTCAAAAGCATGAGCCTCGACCACAATTTCCACCGAGTCCGCGATAAGTTCTCGGCTGGGCAGACTGTATTTCATGCCGGCGTGGTTCATAGCAATGCCGTCACAGACAGCGATGGTATTGACCTCAAAGGGAACACCACCTCCCGTCCGCACCCCCGCCTTAACTGCCTCAGCAATATCCCTCAGATGCATATGCCCCGGGACAACCTCGCTGAAGCTGTTAACGACCCCAATGAAGGGCTTATCCATTTCGGCCCGCGTTACGCCCAAAGCGCGTAACAGAGACCGGTGCGGTGCCCGCTCCACGCCTTTTTTAACTACGTCGCTTCTCATTCTTCACCGCTTCCCTGCTTATTATGATAACTAAAAAACCGTCCCTCTGAGGACGGAATTAGAAGGTCGGGAATCCCCTTCAGCCCTCCCGACACATCATAGCACAGGAACTATCTGTTATCAAGGAAAGTACTACTGCGCACCTCCCATTCCAGCCAACAGGCTACTGCTCTTTGGACGCAATAACTACCCGGCGGGCCTCACCCACACCGATGCTCTGGGTGGCAACCTCGGGATGGTCAGCCAAAGTCAGATGAATGATACGCCTCTCATAAGCGGGCATAGGCTCCAAGGTAATGGGCACTTTACTAGCCTCCACCTGTTCCGCCAAGCGCTGAGCCAAAGTGCGCAAGGACTCATACCGCCGCTGCTTATAGCCTTCAACATCGACAACTATCGGTGCTTCAGCCTTCGTCTGGTGCGACACAATAAGCCTGACCATATACTGGAGACAAGCCAGGGTCTGCCCCCGGCGCCCGATTAAAATGCCCAGGTCATCGCCGGTTACATCAAAGGTAATATGAGCCACAGCCGCATCAGCCTCAACAATAGGCTGCTCACGAGCTGCGACCGAAGCGGACACCCCCATCGCCGCAAGCAGTCTTTCCAGCACGTCTTTGGCCAGACCAGCCACATCACCCACAGTATCAGGCACAGCCACCAGGGGTCTTACTCTAACCATAGCCTCCTCAGCACCCAGCCCCAGGAGACCTGACTTACCTTCTTTTAGGACGGTGACCTCTACCTCCTCTCGGCTGACGCCTAGCTGCTCGAGGGCGTGCTGGATAGCCTCCTCCACGCTCTTGGCGCTTACCTCCAAGCTCTCCATAGTCCTTTCCTTCCTCCTGCTCAGCAACTTCAATATCACTGACAGGTGCTTCCTCTACCTGGGCGATTCGTTTCTTATACTTGACGTCCCTATCAGATGGCTTCCCAGCCCTGACCGGAATCAGAGCTCCCCACCCGGTCATGAAATACTGGATACCGATTCGGATAACACTAGAGGTTAACCAGAAGAGAGCCAGACCGCTGGGAAACTGCATGGTAAGAATGGCAAACATCAGCGGCATCATCCACAGCATAATCTGGCTCTGTTGCTGCTGCTTCGGGTCAGTGGTGGTCGGCGTCACCATCTTCTGCTGTGCCCACATCGTGCCCCCGACCAGAATGGGTAGTATATAAAGGGGATCAGGTAAGGCCAGGTTAAGCCACAGAAAGCCAGCGCCTAACGGCACCGAAGAATACACCATGTCCCAAGGATAAAGGTACTGGGAGAGGGCCAGGAAATCCTCGGGAGTGACCGCCAGAAGCCGTATGATAGACTGGTAAAGTGCTATCCAGATTGGCATCTGTATCAACAGGGGCACCACGCAACCGGCAGGACTTATGCCGGACTCTTTGTAGAGCTTCATCTGCTCCTGGCTCAGTCTCTGCCTGTCCTTGGCATATTTCTTCTGGAGTTCGGCCAGCTTTGGTTGAAGCTCCTGCATCGCCTTACTGGCATGAAGCTGCCTCCTGGTAAGCGGGAACATCAGGCCATTAACGACAATGGTCAGGGCAATAATAGCCAGCCCGAAGTAGCTGAACAGATAGTGAGACAGCACGACCAGCACGTTGGTCATCGGCTGCAAGGCAATCAGGTTCCATATGTCACCTATTCCCAACTAAACCCACCTCACTTGCTAGTTAAGGGCAGGCTCCACAGCCTCACCCCGGTCTCCGCATTCAGGGCATACAGGGTTTCGTCCTCTTGAGTATGAACATACACGGTTCCGCCGCTGGCAAAAAGAGGGGCGTGTATCTTCACCTCCAGGTCGGTCAGTGACTTAATGTCATTGGTCCCGGTATCCAGCGAGTATATCCCGCCCGCCTCTGTAGCTATAATAAGCGCATTGTCAATCAAGACCGGCGATGAAGCGATAGGGCTGCCAAGGTCAATGGCCGCCACTACCTCGCGCCCGCTTTCGGCGCTCAGGATATACACCTTACCATCAAGGCAAGGGGCGTAGACGGTACTATTATGAATTACTGGTTTAGCCCAGAACCAGCTACCGGCTTTAATTTCCGACCGCCACTTAAGGCTGCCGTCAGCGGCATTCACAGCATAGAAATACCTGTCAAATGAACCAAAATAGACCGTTTTGTTGTCGATGACGGGTGTGCCAGCAACAGCCCCACCAGTTTCAACCTCCCACTTCTTTTGACCGTCATTAGCTCCGATAGCGTATAGCTTCTTGTCAAAAGAGCCGATGTAGAGGACATCATCCTCAATAGCGGGAGTGCCCCAAATCTTGTCCCCGGTGGCAAACTCCCACCTCTCAACACCGGTACCGGCGTCCAGGGCGTAGAGCTTATGGTCGGCACAGCCAAAATAGACCTTGCCCAGACTTACCACCGGCCCGCCCACGATGGGCTGGATATAGTCGTCTTCCCCAGGGGGATATTGCCACTCCTCGGCATCACGGCTCAAATTAAAGGCGTAAATCTTGCCGTCATAGACGCTAACATAGACCAGACCCTCAGCTACCGCCGGAGTGCCGTATATGGCTACTCCAGCCGGCGCCGCGGCACAGCCAAAACCACCGCGTTGCTTTCTGGGTTCCAGCGTAGTTGACCACAATTCAGCGCCAGTCGATGCATTCCAGGCAACAACCGTGCCTCCCATAGAGCCTAAAAACAGGGTGCCATCATCCACCACCCCCCCTGACCAGCCTCTGGGCTGGCCAGTGGGAGAGACACAACCAGCAGCCAGCCCGCCAATGAGAAGCATGACCAGCAAGACCGCCAGTTTGCCCGACGATAGCTTGAACAGGTCGGTAAAGTTTATAAACAATCGCTTAATCATACTCATTTAATACCCGCCCACAAAAAGCAAAAAGAATCATTACCACCTATCACGACACCGGGTCATAGCCGCCGGGGTGGAAGGGATGACAGCGAGCCAGTCGCTTTACTCCAAGACAGGTCCCTTTTAAGAAACCATATTTCGAGATGGCTTCATAGGTATATTGAGAGCAGGTCGGGGTAAAGCGGCAGCTCGGCGGCATAACCTGTGACCAGGTTAACTGATAGAGTCTAATCAGTTTTAAGGCAAGCTGTTTCATCTTCTCTAGCTAACAATCCCGCACGGGATAGCAGTTCACTAACCGATTTCTCCAGAGTAGTATAATTGGCGGCCGCGGCCACAGGACGAGCAATAAATACAACATCCCAGCCCGCCTTGACCGGGGTCAGTCGCAGGGTCTCACGAAGCAGACGTTTTACCCTGTTTCTTACCACCGCCTTACCTACTCGCTTGCTGACTGAGATGCCATACCGTGAAAAAACAAGCCCATTGGGCAAAGCCTTCATCACAAGCAAACCGCCCACCCATGAGCTACCTTCGCGGTAAACCAAGGCATACTGCTCTGATTTGGTAAGGAGTCCTTCCCCCCGCATTAACTATACTCTCAGTCAGTTTACCAACAAGGAGGTCATTTATCAAGGGAGACAAAGGGGATAGATTACTAGGTAGAACCATAAAAGCGACGCTTCGGCGTTAGACTACGATTAGCCTTTTACGACCTTTGAGTCGTCTTGCCTTTAAGACAGCCCGTCCACCCCGGCTACTCATTCTCGCCCGGAAGCCATGCTCTCTTTTCCTCGGAATCTTCTTCGGTTGGTAAGTCCTTTTTGGCACCCTGACCCCCTAACGAAAGTAAAACAACATCGCCCTAAGGAACTAAGTGCTCGTGGGATAATACCCCACCACCGACAATCTACTACTGCTTGGCAAAGGGGTAAAGGCTACTGGGTATGAAACTACCCACTCACACTACGCCACCACTCCTGCGGATATGAGCCGGGACATATGGCAGCAGGGCCAAGTGCCGTGCCCGCTTTATCGCTCTCGCCAGGGCACGCTGATGCTTGGCGCAAGTGCCAGTCTTGCGACGAGGCTCTATCTTGGCTCTATCAGCTATATAGGGGCGCAGTTTGGCAGGGTCTTTGTAATCTATCTCCTTAACGTTATCGCTGCAAAAGGAACAAACCCTACGCTTGGGCGTGTATCTGGCCCCGTTCCACCTAGCTCCTCTCGGTCTACCACGTTTTTGCTCAGTTCTTGCCATCAATCCTGCTTTCCGCTAAAATGCGACCTCATCTGCCCCCCACCCACCAACACTAGCATCCTCAGCCCCCTCTTCAGGCAGAGGGACAGCCGCCTGCCTATCAAGGAATGTTACCCTGTTGGCTATTACTTCAGTCCGATAATGCTTTTGACCATCCTGCCCTTCCCACTGGCGGGTATGTAGCCTACCCTCAGCATAGACGAGCCGACCCTTACCCAGAAACTGGTTACACTGCTCGGCCAGCCTGCCCCAACAAACCACGGTAAACCA
>CAZMZA010000074.1:0-6502 GCA_964570635.1 uncultured Dehalococcoidales bacterium | reverse complement strand
ATCCAATAGTAATCTCGGTGATAGCTAGCATCCTGGGGTTAGTCCTGGCCGGCTTCATGGCTTACTATGTGCTGAAACAAGACCAAGGCTCAGAGAAAATAAAGGAGCTATCGGCCGCTATCAAGGAAGGAGCGCTAGCCTTTTTGGGACGGGAGTACCGCATACTGGCGATATTTGTGGTGGTAGTGACCATCGTCCTGGGTGTCATACCCAACCTCGGCTGGTGGGTGGCCCTGTCCTTCTTTTTCGGTGCTATCTGCTCAGGTCTGGCCGGCTTTGTCGGCATGAGCATCGCCATCAGGGCTAACAGCCGAACCGCAGCCGCAGCCCAAAAGAGCCTGAATCATGGTCTCAGGGTCTCCTTCCGTGGTGGCACCGTAATGGGAATGTGCGTGGTGGGCATCGGCCTCCTTGGCCTGAGCATACTTTACTTCGCCTTTCACGGCAACCCCGATTTCCTGAAAATTATCCCCGGTTTCGGCTTCGGCGCTTCCTCGGTAGCCATATTCGCCAGGGTTGGTGGCGGTATCTATACCAAAGCCGCCGATACCGGTGCTGACATAGTGGGTAAGGTTGAAAAGGGAATCCCTGAGGATGACCCCCGAAACGCAGCGGTTGTTGCCGATTTTGTCGGTGACAACGTAGGCGACGTGGCTGGCATGGGAGCCGACCTCTTCGAGTCCTACGTTGACTCAATCATTGCCACCATGACCCTGGGCATGATAGCCGCCTTCTCGGTGACAATGGGTAAGTCCCTGGTTCCCAATGAAATGACTGCCTGGTTTCTACCCATGCTGGTAGCCGCCGGTGGCATTTTAGCCTCGATTATCGGGGTATTCATGGTGAGGGTCGGGGAAAAACCGGAGATGGGAGCCCTGCTCAATGCCCTACGGCGCGGTACTTTTGCCGCCTCAATACTGGCGGCTGTCTTTTCCTTCCTGATTGTCCGTTTCCTTGGTGCCGACCTGGGCATATTCTGGGCCATTCTCGCCGGTCTGGTCGCCGGCGTCCTAATCGGGGAAAGCACCAACTATTACACTTCTTACGCTTACGCGCCGACCCGGCGTATCTCAGAATCATCTCAAACCGGGGCGGCAACCACAGTGGTCAGTGGCTTTGCCAATGGTCTGATGAGCACCCTTATCCCGGTTATCCTGGTCGTCATCGCCATCGTAGTTGCCTACCGCTTCGCTGATATCTACGGTGTGGCTATTGCCGGAATTGGCATGCTGTCCACGCTGGGAATACAAGATGCCACCGACGCTTACGGTCCCGTAGCTGATAATGCTGGTGGTATCGTGGAGATGTCCGGGCTGCCACCAGAGATTAGAGAGCGCACCGATGCCCTCGACTCCCTGGGCAACACCACAGCGGCAACAGGTAAGGGTTTCGCTATCGGCTCGGCGGCTCTTACTGCCCTGGCTCTGATGCTGTCCTATAGCCAGGCAGTAGGCATTAAGGTCGGCGAACTCAGCCTGCTTGACGCCCGTGTCGTTATCGGGCTGTTCCTTGGGGTCATGCTCCCTGCCACCTTCTGTGCCATGACCTTGAATGCTGTAGGTAAGACCAGCTTCTCCATAATCAATGAAGTCCGCCGCCAATTTCGTGAGATAAAAGGACTGATGGAAGGGGAGGCCAAACCCGAGTACGGAAAATGCGTGGATATCTGCACCAAGGCCGCAATAAGACAAATGATCGTGCCTGGCTTGATGACGGTAGTTGCTCCCATTATCGTAGGCCTCGTCTTGGGACCGCTGGCACTTGGCGGTTTCCTGATGGGAGCTATCGCCAGCGGCTTCATACTGGCCATAACCTTCGCCAACGCCGGTGGCTCATGGGATAACGCCAAGAAGTGGATAGAGAAGGGTAACTTCGGCGGCAAGGGCTCAGATGCCCATAAAGCCGGTGTGGTCGGGGATACCGTCGGTGACCCGATGAAGGACACCGCGGGCCCGTCGCTAAACATTATGATTAAGCTAATGGCAATAATATCCCTGGTATTAGCCCCAGTCCTTGCTGGCTTTACCGGCCTTATCTAGACAGACCGCGGAGAAAGGGATTGGTCCGGCGCTCAATACCAATAGTGGTACCAGAACCGTGACCGGGATGAACAACCGTGTCGTCAGGTAACACCATGAGCTTGGCATTGATACTGTTGATTAGCTGGCGGTGGTTGCCAGAAGGGAAGTCCGTTCTACCGACACTACCCTGAAACAGGGTATCACCGGAAAACACAACCCCGTGGCCCAGGAGGCAGATGCCTCCTGGGCTATGACCGGGCGTATGCAGCACCACAAAGTGTAAGTCGCCGATATCCAGACTGTCCCCATCACTGAGCAGCCTGTCGGCGGAAGGCGGAAAGGCAAGATTATACATGGTACTAAACGATAGCCGCCGCAGGAACCTGGCATCATCACCGTGAATAGCTATCCTAGCTCCCGTTCCCTCCCTGACCTCCTTCAGGGCACTAATATGGTCAATGTGCCCATGTGTTATCACGATGAATATTATGTCAAGTCCCAGCTCCCCAACACTCCTCATGATACGTTCTCCCTGAGCACCGGGGTCAATTATCATCCCCTTCCCCGCTGATTCAGAACCCACGATATAGCAATTAGACGCAAAAGAGCCCACCACCAGTCTCTTCAGAATCACCGCCTGCCTCCATTCTTACCTGCTGTGTCAAACCGAACTAACCCCGCCGCCAAAACAGATAATGCCATTCTATCACTCGGGCCAAAATGCCGACAAGAAATACCGCACTGGACTGTCCTGCCACTCCCTCAGCTCACTGAGAGGCCCACCGGCTAACAATATTGCAGTAGAGCGTGAACTATGCTAACATAAGCGCCGCCAAGAGATGAAAGAACCCGTCACGGCAAATTCAGCACTCGGGGATAATTAACGATGAAGGCAGTCATCCTGGTGGGTGGTGAAGCGACCAGGCTGCGCCCACTCACCTACAACATAGCCAAAGCCATGGTTCCTGTCCTCAACAGACCGTTCCTGGAACATGTCATCGGCTACCTAAACTCACATCAGGTAGAAGAGATAATACTGACTCAAAATCGCTCTGCACCACCTCTCAGGGACAACTTTCAAGACGGCAGCCACTTTGGCGTCAAGCTCAATTACGCGATAGAGGCTGTGCCCCTGGACACGGCCGGGGCAGTGAAAAATGCTGAACAATACCTGGACAAGGCTTTCATGGTGCTTAACGGGGACGTTTTCACCGACCTTGATGTTACCGCCATGATAGCCTTTCACCGGGAGAAAAGAGCCAAGGCAACCATCGCCCTCACCCCTGTGAACGACCCCACCCGCTACGGCCTGATAGAGACTGATGCTCAGGGTAGAGTCACCCGCTTTCTGGAAAAACCGAGCCCGGAACAGATAACCACCAATATGATAAATGCCGGTACCTACATCTTAGAACCTGATGTCCTGGACCGTATTCCACCTCAGACTAAATTCAGCTTTGAGCGCGGGCTATTCCCGCTGCTTCTGGACCAGGGCGAGCCTGTTTACGCTTATCCCTCCACCGCCTACTGGATAGATATCGGCACTTCAGAAAATTACCTTCAGCTACACCGGGACCTGCTCTGCGGCTGCAGCGCCCGGCACGTTTGCCCTGTAGGCAAAGAGGTAGCCGTTGGCCAACAGAGCTCCGTAGACCCTACAGCTCAACTGGAGGGGCCAATACTGATAGGCGATAACTGCACTATCGGCGGCAAGGTCAAGCTGACCGGCCCGGTGGCTATTGGTTCCGGCTGTACCATTCTGGAAAACTCAGTGATTGCATCATCCGTTATCTGGCGAAATACCTGGCTAGGAGAGGGTGTCAACGTGACGGACTCCATCATTGCCGACAACTGCCGCCTCAATGCCAATTGCACCGTGCTGAGCTCAGTCCTGGGTGACAACGTAACCATACCCAGCGGCTGCAGACTGGAACCAGCCAGCAATGTCCCTCCAGGGACCACAGTGGAGATGGGCACCTAGTCGGGAGTAAAGCCCGCCCCGCCGAAGACTACCAGGTCCGTGTACCAGAGACCGACCGCACAGATACGCCGTCTTTGACAACCCCCGCAAGCATGGCTTAGAATTAAGCTGAAGTTAAGGCAGGTTTGAACTATGATAGACCAACTCGAAAGCATTGAGAAGCGTTACGAGGAGCTGACCCGGCAAATGTCCCAGCCTGATGTGGCGTCTGACCCGAAGCGATTGCAGGCCCTGGCTCAGGAGAGAGCCAGCATTGAGAGTCTGGTGAACAAGTACCGGCAGTATAGAGCCACCATTAAGTCCCTGGAAGAAACCAGAGAAATGCTGGGCGACGGGCAGGACGAAGAGATGACGGCTTTAGTCAGGCAGGAGATTGGACACCTTGAGTCAAAGGAAGAGCGCCTGCTTCAGGAAATAAGGCTCGCCCTCTTGCCCAGAGACCCCAACGACGACAGGGACATTATTATTGAAATCCGGGCCGGAGCCGGCGGTGACGAAGCCGGTCTATTCGCTGCCGACCTGTTCCGTATGTACTCCCGGTACGCCCAGTCCAAAGGCTGGGAAACGGAGATTATTGACAGCAACGAAAGCGGTGTAGGCGGCCTCAAGGAAATCATTTTCGAGATAAGAGGTGAAGGGGCTTTCAGTCGACTCAAGCACGAAAGAGGCGTCCACCGGGTACAGCGAGTGCCGGTCACCGAGTCCTCAGGCAGAATTCATACCTCAACAGCCACCGTCGCCGTCCTTCCTCAAGCCGACGAAGTAGAGGTGTCTATCGACCCTGACGAGCTCAAAATCGATTTTTACCACAGTCGGGGTGCCGGCGGGCAGAATGTAAACAAGGTAGCTACCGCAGTCCGCATCACCCATCTGCCCACAGGCATAGTAGCTATCTGCCAGGACGAACGCTCGCAGCTGAGAAATAGGACCAAGGCAATGGCAGTGCTCCGCGCCCGGCTCCTGAATATAGAGCAGCGCAAGCAAGAGGAGCAACTGATAAAGGAGCGCCGCTCTCAGGTAGGTACTGGCGACCGTTCCGAAAAGATACGCACCTACAACTTCCCTCAGGACCGCATTACTGACCACCGCATTGGACTAAGCCTCCATAACCTGTCCCGGGTCCTGGAGGGGGAGCTCGACCAACTTATTGACGCCCTGGCCGCTGAAGACCAGACAACAGCCCCGGCGAAGCAAGGACTATGACCCTAAAACAGGCCCTCAGCCATGCCCATGAAACTCTAGCCGCCAGTAACATTGAAGATGCCCCCCTTGAGAGCGAGCTACTGTTGAGGCATGTACTAAAGATAAATCGCGTTCAGCTATACTTAGACCTCGACCACCAACTGAGCCCCCAGCAAGAGGAAGCCTTCCGGCAACTGATTGAGCGACGCCTCGGCCACGAGCCAGTTGCCTACATCACAGGGCAATGCGAGTTCTACGGTCTTGATTTCTATGTTGACCCCAGAGTGCTTATCCCCCGCCCCGAAAGTGAGCTGCTGGTTGAGGAAGCCATAAGCTTCCTCGGTAAACGCTCAGCCGGAATAAATCATCCCCACCTGATAGCCGAGATAGGAACCGGGAGCGGTGCCATCTCCGTCGCCCTTGCCCGCCATCTGCCCCGAACAAGGATATACGCGACTGACATCTCACCGTCTGCGCTGGAGGTGGCTGCCATCAACTGCCAAAGACACGGCGTGGCAAATCAGGTTCAACTCCTGGCGGGCAACATGCTGGAAGTCCTCCCCGAGCCAGTCGACCTCATAGTAGCCAACCTTCCCTACATTCGCGATAGCGAAATGGAAGGACTAAGCCCTGAGATACGGATGTTCGAGCCGAAACTGGCCCTGGCCGGGGGTGAGGACGGACTGGACAAGGTGCGTCAGCTATGCCGCCAGGCAGGTGATAGGCTTCGCCCCCAGGGCTGTCTGCTTATTGAGACCGGACTGGGGCAAGGAAGAGAAGTAACTACCTTCCTGGACAGCCTTTTCCCCTCAGCCAGGATAACCGTCATACCGGACCTGAGCGGCATCGACCGGGTGGTGAGCGTCGTGCTTGACACTCAATTACCTCAATGCTAAACTGATGTCTTGGGTTTCACCTCGAAGTCAGGAGTAAACACACCAACAAGGAGGAACAGGTGTTATGAATATGGTGGTCTGCGTAAAGCAGGTTATTGACCCCGAGGCACCGCCAGCTAGCTTCAAGGTTGACCCTGCCACCAACAAGGTGGTGCCACCGTCTGGAGTGCCGCCGGTAATCGACCCATACGGTGAATATGCCGTAGAGGCAGCGCTCAGAATTAAGGACGCTTTAGGCGGCAAAGTCACAGCTATCAGCCTGGGCGTGAACCAGCTCAGAGACGTGGTAAAGAAACCCCTGTCTATGGGAGCCGATGAGCTTATCCTGCTGGAGGATGAAGCCTTTGCCGACGGCGATAGCTGGTCAACCGCCTACGCTCTGGCTATGGCGATAAAGAAAATAGGTGATTATGACCTCATAC
>CAZMZA010000073.1:0-6525 GCA_964570635.1 uncultured Dehalococcoidales bacterium | reverse complement strand
CCTGGTGAAGGTGGAGTCCTTGAGGGGGAGCATCGAGCTAAAGGCCAAAGTAACCGAGGACATTCACCCCCGGGTCGTCTCTATGCAACATGGGTGGAGTGAGGCTAACGCTAACCTGCTCACCGATGATGAAGCCCGTGACCCGGTATCGGGCTATCCTGCGTTCAGGAGCTTCCTGTGTCGGGTAAGCAGAGCGGCGGGATAGTCTGAGTTTGATTCTCTGTTCTGAAATAGAAGCAGATATCTGGGAGGAGAAGAGAGATGAATATTTATCCAGCGAACGTTATTCCTATGGTGATTGAGAGTGGTGCCCGGGGGGAGCGAGCCTTTGATATATACTCGCTCCTGTTGAGAGAGCGTATCGTCATGCTGGGTATGCCCATTAATGACCAGGTGGCTAATGTTATTATCGCTCAGCTTCTCTATCTGGAGCGGGAGGACCCGGACAAGGACATAAGCCTTTACATTCACTGTCCGGGCGGCATCATAAGTGCTGGCTTGGCTATCTATGACACCATGCAGCTCATACGCCCCGACGTATCTACTATCTGTGTGGGGCTGGCAGCCAGCATGGGGACACTGCTCCTCTGTGCCGGGGCTAAAGGCAAACGCTACGCCTTGCCTAATTCCACCATCCACATGCACCAGGCAATCGGTGGCGCTCAGGGACAGGCTGCCGACATAGAAATCGCCGCCCGCGAGATTATGCGAATGCAGGAGTTGATTAGGAATATCATAGCCAAGCATACCGGTCAGCCGCTGGAGAAAATAGCCCATGATACCGACCGGGACTTCTACGTTAACCCTGAGCAGGCGGTGGAGTACGGGATTGTGGATGAAATCCTGACCAAGCCGGCAAAAGAACAGTCATAGCTCGTTACCGGCAAGCTCTCGGTAGCGTTGAGCTAACTGGTCGGCGGTGGGCAGACCCACTCTTGCCCCTGTCTTAGCCGTGGAGAACTGGGCCACAATATTTCCGAGGTGCCCGCATTCCTCAAGCCCTTTGCCCTTGAGCAGACCGTAGAGGAATCCGGTGGCGAAGGCGTCACCGGCACCGGTAGTGTCTGCTTCAGACGGCACATTCTGGCTGGCGGGGGCAATAACATATTCGTTTCCTGCCTCCCTGATATAACAGGCAGCCGTAACCGCTTCATACTCAGCACCTCTGCGCAGTTCCAGCGGCTTTCCTTTGCCTAAGGTGATGGCGACAGTAGGGCAGCCTTGCTTGAGGCAGCTTTCGGCTCCGGGGATAACGTCCTGCCCGGTTAGTTGCTGTATTTCACTCTCGTTTAGAAAGAGAACGTGAGTCCTGGCCAGTATCGGGTTTAGGGTGTCGAGTCCCTTACTGGCGTATAGCGTTCCAGGGGAGAAACTAAGCTTGACAGACAGCTCCAGTTTGTCCATCAGCTCCAGTAGTAACGGGAACTGCCTGTCATCGGCGAAGGAAGAGAGGTGGAGCATTTTCGCCTGGTTGATATAGGTCAGGTCCAGGTCATCCATAGTCAGTAGATTATTGGCACCGGGGAGGACGTAGAGTGAGCGCCTGCCGAGTCTGTCACTGAGGCATAGGACTGAGCCCGTTTCTACCTCGGGCTTTATCCTGATTTGACTGGTGTCTACCCCGACCTTCTCAAAATCTCGCACCAGTAATTTGCCTCCGTCATCGTCACCGACCACGCCGGAAAAGCCGGTGCTTATCCCCAGCTTTGCCAGACCGTAGATGGTATTGGCGGCTGAGCCACCGGGGGACAGCATGGACTCCTCGACCACCGTCTCGCCGTCATCGAGGATGCGGTCTACCCGGTACAGGTGGTCTACGTTCAGTGCTCCCAGCCCGACTACTTCAATACGGTTCATTTTTCACCCCAGCTTGCCTGCTTCCTGCCTGACCAGGCGACGGATTCTCTTATGAATCTGGATAACTTCGTCTATATTCTCTCGCCCGCACAGCCAGTGAAAGTACCCCCTGTCTCCCGCACCTCCGTCCTGCTCTTTCTGCTTTACTACTTTTTCAACTTCACCCCGCCCGGCTCTTTGCCACACCTCGAATATCTCTGTCAGGTCGCTGATAGATGTGGAAGCCGAGCCCATGGTTGAGTAGGGCAGGGCATACTCGTTGGCATTAAAAGCGATGGCCAGTCCGCGTTGTGCCTCCACGGCCTGAAGCATCCGGAAATCGGTAATGCTGTCGCCCACTACGACCCAGCGGCTTAATGGCTGCCGGTGGGCTTCAGCAAATCTGTTCAGGGCGGCTACCTTTCGTCTGCCTCCCACCGGCTTTACCTGTTTTATGGCCAGCCCCAGGTCGGAGAGCGGCAGTTTCTGCCAGAAGAAATCGTCCAGATATTGCTTGAGCCGCTCGTCATCAGCGAGTGGACGCATGGTCAGTATGTCGGCTTCGGCTTTCTGTAATAGCTGGCGGTCTTCTTTACATAACGCAACCAGAAATTGATTCAGTGGGAAGGAGGTGCAGGTTACATTCCGGGCACTTATGCCCAGTCTCCGGGTGATGTGGAGGGCGTATTGTTCATAACTGGTGCTGATACAAAACACTTCCCAGCCCTCGGACTGGAGCCATGAGATGAGCTTGTCAGCCCCGCCAGTCAGGCTGGCTTTTTCGGCCAGACTGGTGATATCCGGCTCCGAGATGTTGTGGAGGACGAGGAAGGGCACAATGAGAGCCAGTGTATCGCCGGGTTCATAATCCTCCCGTTCCTCCAGTGTCAGCAGGTCGTCATAGCGGCTTAGAACCTCGAAGACTTTCTCGCCATTGGGAGAAAGCTTCATCAGCTCGTAGGCGTTGTCCTGCGGTGATAGCGGTCCCTCGAGGTCGAAGCAGACGAACTTATTTATCTACCTCACCCCCTTCACTCTTCCCTTGGTGAACGGCGCCAGAGGTGGTCACTAGGCCAGCGCCTCTTTTACTTGCGCCTCTATCTCTCCGGTCAGGTTATAGCCGTTAATCGGTCTTCCCTGAGCGTCAGCGACTTTCTTATCGGCGGTTATCTTGACCTTACCCTCGCTGAAAGCCTTGATGGTAGATATTATCAGCGGGAATTCCCTGGACAGTCCATGCCGGCGAATAAGCTGAAACAGGTGGTTATTCTCGCCCTGGCTTCGCTTAATCTCCTGGGCGCTACGCCCCTCTATTTCTTCCCAGTATCTATCAAACTGTTCTCCTCTAACCGGGAAGGTGCAGTAGGTTACCGGTGGTCCCTTGTCCAGCTCAGGGGTAACCAGGTGCATCATCACTCCTGTTTCGCTGGCCCGTTTGTCAATCAGCTGCCAGACTACCTCCTGCCAGGTTCCGGCAGGTCCGCCCGGAGCGGCCGGGTGGAGGTTAATCATATTATACCTCTGGCACATCTCTTCACCAACGACGAGCATGTAGCCAGCCAGCACACACAGGTCGGGATGGAACTGCTCCAGCCGTTTCGTCACCTCTCGGTCGTAATGAAGGCGCCACCGGGGCAGGGTGCCTGGCTGATTTGTCGTCGTGGTCTGGGCGGCTTTGAACTTCTGGTACGAGAAAGTAACCAGGGGAATATGAAACTCCTCCGCCAGTTTCAGGAACAGGTCGCTCTCATCTGATTCATCTGGTTCGCGGTTGCAGAAGACAAAGTGCATCTCGGCTTTAATCTCGCCCAGCCTGATGCTGCTGTTCGCTGCCTGAAGCAGCTCCCGGGCGGCTTTGTCTCTACCTGTGGAAAACCAGCCAAGCTTATACATTGCTCCACTTGCTAGTGCTGCTTTCTGAGTCTGTGCCAGGCGCTGGTAAAGTGGACCAGTGGGTTTGTCCTGCGTCCGAAAATCTTGCCCTTGTCCAGAGCCTGAAGGAAGTCATCCTTACCGTTGAATTCGGGCATCTCTACGTAGGCGTTACCTATCTCACCAGCGGTATGGGCATCACTGCCAGCGCTTTTGGGGATATCGTGCTTGTGGGCGAAGGTCAACGCCTTGGTTGAGGCCCCGGGAAAGGGGCTCCGTGCGTTAAACACCTCCATAATATCAATTTCCTCAGCCAGTTCTTCCAGCATCCTGATACCCAAGGCCGAGCGGGAAAGATTATCGAAGGGGTGTGGTATACATACCAGGCCGCCTTGAGTCCTGATTCGAGATATCGTCTCCTCTAAAGACAGGCGGCTGGGGATGGTCTCTTTGAGAAACATGCCCATTATCTCACCGGCCGGGGTCAGGATTTCTTCGGCGACAATTACCGGGAAGGGGGCTAGGCTCTGTACTTTCAGCGCACCTTCAGCCGTACCGTGGTCAGCGATGGCAATACAGTTTATCCCGGTCTTCAGGCAGCGTTCGATAACCTGTTCCAAGCCGGTATTACAGTCTATCGAGTATAGAGTATGAATATGCAAGTCGGCTTTCAGCAATTTACTTTATCTCAACTGCTCCTCTCTAGATAAGCTCCGGTGCGGGTGTCGACCTTGATGACGTCTCCGGCATGAACAAAGAGTGGTACCTGGATAGTGATGCCAGTCTCCAGCGTAGCCGGTTTGCTCCCGCCGGCGGCTGTGTCCCCCTTAAAACCGGGTCCGGTATCAACCACCTCAAGCTCAACGGCAACGGGCAGTTCCACACCTATCACCTTACCCTTGTAGCTTGAGAGCTGCAGGGACGTGCCTTCTTTCAGGTAGTCAAGGACGTCACCGAGCTGGCTGGCATCCAGTGCTGTCTGCTCGTAGGTTTCCTCATCCATGAAGTAGTGGAGGTCGCCGTCATTATAGAGGTACTGCATGTTGCGGAAGTCAAGCTGGGCTCGGGTAAATTTCTCGCCGGCCTGGAAGGTTCGCTCGATGGTATGACCACCGTGGACGTCGCGGAGTCTGAGTCGAATCTGGGCACTACCACGCCCCAGCTTGAGATGGTGGTAGTCGAGAACCTGGTATAGCTCTCCGTCCAGCTCGATAATAATGCCCTTCCGCAAGTCACCACTGCCTATCATGGTACGTCCTCCCGCCTTTTGAGATTACTCTGGCCTTGCCATTTTCCATCACCACATCATCCTCAATCCTGACGCCTCCCCAACCAACAAGGTAAATGCCTGGCTCAATGGTAAACACCATGCCATCGGTGAGACGTTCCGCTGACCTCGGACCTAGGCGGGGTAGCTCATGGGGGGCCAGCCCTATACCATGACCCAGACCATGGCCAAAGGCTTCACCATAGCCTGCCTGCTCGATGACTTTCCTGGCCAGGCCATCGACTTCGTCACCAGTCATACCCTCCTGGATTCCAGTCAGTACCGTTTCCTGAGCCCTGAGTACCGTATCATATACCTGCTTGAAGGTGTCATCAGGAGAACCGAGACAGATAGTACGGCTCAGGTCGCTGGAGTAGCCGCCATACCTAGCCCCGATATCCATTACTATTGGCTCGCCGTCGGCGATGGTGCGGGACGAAGGTTTGGCGTGGGGCAGTGCGGAGTTGGGACCAGAAGCCGCGATGACGTCGAAAGGCAGAGCCTCACTGCCTTTCTCCCGCAGGAATTTCTCTATCTCCCAGGCCAGTTCCTTTTCCGTCATACCGATATGAATTATACCCCTAATGTGCTCAAAGGCGCTATCAGCCAGTTCGACCGCTTTGGTGATAAGCTCAATCTCCTTGGGCTCTTTTCTAGCCCGGAGCGATTCTACAAGTCCGTCTGCGGGGACGGGCTCGAGCGGGGGCCTGGCTATGGCCAGTATATCGGTTAGCTGTTGGTGCGTGGCAAAGGTAACATGTGCCGGTTCGAAGCCCAGCCGGTTCAGGTTAGACCCCGCGAGTAATCCGGGGAGCCAGTCGGCGATTTCGCCTTTTGTCTGAACCACCCGATAATCAGGTGCCTGTATCTTGGCTTGCTCTGTGTAGCGGAAGTCGGTGGCTAAAACTGTCTCCTTCAGTGTAATTAGCAGGAAACCAGCCGAGCCATTAAAGCCCGAGAGGTAGTATCTGTTTTCTGGTTGGGAGATTAAGACAGCGTCGATATCCCGCGCTACTAACCCCTGGCGCAGCTTTTGTAGCCTATCAACTACTTTCAAGCTTGCGGTCCCTTTCCTGTGCCATGGGGTGAGCTGAGAGGTATACCTTCTTGGCTCGACTCTTGGTCACATGGGTGTAGATTTGAGTAGAGGTTAGATTGGCATGGCCCAGTAGTTCCTGGACTACCCTCAAGTCAGCCCCTCCGTCAAGCAGGTGGGTGGCGAAGGTGTGACGCAGCACGTGGGGGTGAACCCTCTTGCCTATGCCGGCGGCGTTGGTATGCTCCTCCAGAATCCTTTGTACCGCTCGTGCGGTAAGACGCTCCCCGTAGCGGTTAAGAAATAGGGCCTTGGTCCGTTTGTCGCCCAGCAGCTGGGGCCTGCCCTGGTCGAGGTAGGTACGTAAGGCGTGGACTGCCGGCTCACCCATCAGCACCATCCGTTCCTTGGAGCCCTTCCCCCAGACACGGATTTCGCGGCTATAAAGGTCAACCTGCTCCCTGTCCAGGTTTACCAGTCCACTCACTCTGAGACCGGAGGCGTAGAGCAGTTC
>CAZMZA010000072.1:0-6558 GCA_964570635.1 uncultured Dehalococcoidales bacterium | reverse complement strand
CCCCCAAGCGAATTCGAATCGCTGTTGCCGGCTTGAAAGGCCGGTGTCCTAGGCCACTAGACGATGGGGGCACGCCTGTAAAAGTATACCAAACTCAGAGCCATCAGACAACGCCATGCACTGTTGACAGTATGCGAGCGCCGATGTAGACTACGAAACGATGAGCTTCTTAAGCCAAACCGACCCAGAAATCAGCCGCACCCTTGACCTGGAGATAAAACGGCAAAGGGAAACAATAAACCTCATCGCCTCCGAAAACTATGCCAGCAAGGCTGTGCTGGAAGCTCAAGGCTCGTTTTTGACCGATAAGTACGCCGAGGGCTATCCCCGCCAACGCTACTACGGTGGGTGCGAAAACGTGGATGAAACTGAGAGCCTGGCTATCGAGCGAGCTAAGGAGCTGTTCTATGCCGACCACGCTAACGTCCAGCCACACAGCGGGACTCAAGCCAATATGGCAGCATACTATGCTCTGCTGGAATACGGTGATACCATTCTGGCAATGAGCCTGGCCCACGGTGGTCACCTCACTCACGGCGACAAGGCAAGCTTCTCAGGACAATCGTATAACTTTATACCCTACGGCGTTAATCGAGAAACGGAAAGGATTGACTACCAAGAGCTGGAGAAGCTGGCCAAAAAACATAAACCAAAACTGATTGTGGCCGGAGCCAGTGCCTACACCAGGATTATCGACTTTGAGCGTTTCCAGGATATTGCCGACCTGGTGGGGGCCAGACTTATGGTCGATATGGCTCACATCGCCGGTATAATAGCTGCCGGCCTTCACCCCACTCCCGTGCCCTACGCCGATGTGGTAAGCTCCACCACGCACAAGACACTACGCGGCCCGCGCAGCGGGTTTATTCTGTGCCGGGATGACCTGGCCCGCTCAATAGACGAGGCCGTCTTCCCCAGGATACAGGGCGGTCCTTTCATGCACGTTATCGCCGCTAAGGCGGTGTGTTTTCATGAGGCCCTGCAACCCAGCTTCACCACCTACCAGCTAGCGGTACTGGACAATGCCCAGTCTCTTGCCACCGAGCTAAAACGCCTGGGGCTGCGCCTGGTCTCGGGCGGAACCGACAACCACATGGTGCTGGTGGACCTTACCGAGAGCCGGGTCACCGGTAAACAGGCTGAGGAATGCCTGGAGAGGACCGGCATTGTGGTCAATCGAAACGCCATTCCTTTTGACCCCCGTCCACCTAGAGTAACCAGCGGCATCAGACTGGGTACACCGGCAGTGACCACACGGGGCTTCGGTAAAGATGAAATGAAGCGTATTGCCTCGCTGATTGTAAAAGTAATCAGTAACATCGACGACCAGGGTGTTCAGAACCAGGTAAAAGAAGAGGTGAGCAAAATATGTTCCGGCTTCCCGGTACCTGGGATTGATAACTGACTTCGCCTGATAACCGTATCCCCGTTACTATCAGGCTAAACAGCGCCGGGCGCGAGGGGTAGCAGAAATGTAGGGCCGGGCTTGCGCTGCAAATAAGACCTGGTATAGTTCACCGGGAAAGAATAGACCACCTGAACTCTGGGGTGCTCCAAGCAAAAAAGAAATACGCCCACCGCCTGCGGTTTTGTCCCAAAAGGCCCGATTACCATATTGAACGAACGTCTCGTCTCGTCATAGATTGCCTCGAGCACATTCTTGACCACATACGGGTTGTCGGGTGGCATATCCCTGACCTCTACAAAAGGTTGTGAAAGTAGGTGAGCGTTGTTATCCCGGGCGTACCTCAGGTAATCGAGATTCCCCTGGCGCGGGGGATTGGTTATCAGTGCAATTACCTTCGACGGATTAAAGTGCTTCCACACCGCCAGGCAACGTTCTGGTTCAAACCCCAAGAGCAGAACAAGAACCGTTTCCTTTTCCAATGAAGGCGTACCAAAAAAGCTGGGTACTGTACTGATTTGCTCGACCCCTCGAGTAAGTCTGCTCGGCAGATACGTCTGTGTCGTGTGCAGAATACGAGGAATCCCCAGGTTCAGCTCGATTATGAGGTAATGGAGGAGCTCCAGCAAGTAAATCTTGGTAAAGCCACTAATGTCAATTGTAATAAACGGCTCCTCAGGATTCTTGGGCTTACACCGCTGCCAGACACTCCTGAGCTGGTTAATCGCATCAGTCGGATTCTCTCTTACGCACGAAATAACGAAGGTGCCCTCGGTGGCCCTTTTCCCCAGTTCGGCCTGCAATCTGGATAGATTACCGCTAACCTGCTCATCATAAAACCGGTCCTCGATTACAAAGATTACGGCAAACCTCGTCCGGTAGTCAGTGCCCATTTTCAATGCGCTTGAGACGCACCTTTCCTCAAAACTGGCACAACAGATAAAAAGGTCGTCAGGGCCGTACTCATTCAACCTGGTTAAGTGCTCAACCTCAATCGGCTCTTCGGCCATCCTCACCTGGGTAAGCCTCCTTACGCATCCCTACCGCCCCACTAGCATCAGTCAATACAAACTATAGACCGCCCGAAGACTGTTGTCAATTCTCCTCAAGGGCACAGCCAGGAGTAACCAGACTGCGGCTGCCATTTCACTCTCCCAGGGACAATAAGAACCAAAGAATTTGACAATTGCGGGCTCAGGGCTGTATCATACCTAGAAAATCTAGGTATAGCAACACAGCGGTAAGGAAAAAGCTAGCCCTGTCATGCCCGGGGATTTATTCCTGCAACGAGAAACACGAAGCGAGCTGTCACCGTGTGTGCCGACAGAACGCAATAAGCCATTAGTGGTAGGATAGAAATGTTGGAAATGCCTTATGTCACATTGCTAGCCGTGTCTGCCTTCTGCCTCGGTGCCTGTCCCTTTTCAGTGTGGATTGGGCGCTGGGCGCTGGGCAAAGACATAAGGGACTACGGCGATGGTAATCCCGGGGCAGTCAATGTCTTCCGGGCAGGCAGTCACAAGTGGGGGGTTGTGGCGGTAATTCTAGATATAGCCAAAGGTGTACCTTTCGTGCTACTCGCCCACGCTTTCTTCAAACTCCCCGAAATAGCCGTCATGGCAGTAGCCCTAAGTGCCATACTGGGACATGCTTTCTCCCCCCTGCTCCGACTGAGAGGCGGCAAGGCGATAGCCGTTACTATCGGTACCCTCTCGGCACTGCCCCAGTACGAAATGCTCATAACCTTTATTGCTTTCATGTTCCTGGGCTTTCTATTCATTGACAACGACGCCTGGAGGGTGATACTGGGCCCGGTGGGCTCACTGGCTTATCTGATAACTACCGGGGCTGATATGGGGCAATCGGTATTTATGCTGTGCGTGCTGACAATACTGGTCGTAAAGCATTTTGAAGACCTGCAAACCGTCCCCAGACCTAAGGGAAAACTCGTCACCTGGTTTTACTCAAGAAGACGTTAGACTTAATTCGGGGGTGACAGTAAGAGCATGCTATATCAGGTAATAATAGCCGCCGGGCTAATCAGCTTCATGTTTAATCTCATCCTCAATCTGAGAAACCTCAGGAGACCGCTTGGTGACAGTGATATACCGGAGCCGGCGCCTCTGGTCTCAATCCTTATTCCAGCCAGGAACGAGGAGGCTAATATAAAGACCTGCCTGGACTCTCTACAGGAACAGGACTACCCCAATCTTGAGATTCTGGTGCTGGATGACAATTCCTCAGATAACACCGCCAGCATCGTGAGCCGTGTAGCCTCAACGGATAACCGTATCCAACTCACCAAGGGTGAAACCCTCCCTGAAGGCTGGGCGGGTAAGTCCTTCGCCTGCTATCAACTGGCCAAGAAGGCGAAGGGTTCCTGGCTACTGTTTACCGATGCCGATACTACGCACGCACCCCATATGGTACGCAGCGTGCTGGACCTCGCCCTCAAGTCTCGAGCCTCCATGCTCTCCGGGTTCCCCCGCCAGCTTGCCACTTCCCTACCCCAGAAGGTAGCAATCCCGGTATTATACTTTGTTATTATGAGCTGGTTACCACTGTGGTGGCTCCAGCGCCGTGGACAAACCAGGCCATCGATAGCCATCGGCCAGTTTATCCTCTTCCCCACAGAAGAATACTGGCGCATTGGTGGACACGAGGCGGTAAGAGCCAGAATACTCGAAGATGTCTGGCTGGGTGTTGAAGTAAACCGGCACGGCGGACGACAGCTAGCCGTCGATTTGTCACCTGTAGTCTCCTGCCATATGTACCGCAGCATGGGAGCAATGTGGGAGGGATTTGCCAAGTGGATGTATTCCGTGGCATCGTTATCACGCCCGGCACTGGTCGGACTGCTGGGCGCCGGCTACGTGTTCTTCCTGGCCCCATTCTACTGGCTCTGGAACGAACTGTTCGTGGTGGCTTCTCCCACGGGCTGGCAAAACTTCGTCATCCTGCAAGTAGCCATAATAATAGTCATGCGCTGGCTGGTAGACAGGCGTTTCAGGGAGCCAGTCGTTTCCACCTTCCTACATCCGTTCGGGTTCTCCTTCCTCTTCCTGGTTGTTATCTATGCCTTTGTGCAGCAGGTGCTCGGTGCCAGTGTCCCCTGGAAGGGTAGACAATACGGTAAGCAGTCAGGCGTAGAGTAAGATTAGGCTAATCTCAGTTCAAACCCAAGTTAACCGCAAAAGCAGGGGGAGAGGCCAGGCCTCTCCCCTTGCTTTTTGATAGTACCGCCAAAAACAGAACCTCCCTCCACTATATTTAAAGGGGAAGAAGGGGATGAGGCAGCCAGACGATAGTGCTATAATAAATTGTAGCCTATAACTTTAAGGAGAGGAAATAGCTAAATGGACGAGTTGAAAGTATTCAGTGGTAACACTCATCCCGCCCTAGCCCAAGCAGTCACCGAATATCTGGGCATACCTCTGGGTAAGTGTGAGGTCTTCGAATTCAGCAACGAGAACACCTTTGTCCGTATACTAGAGAATGTCCGCCAGCGAGATACTTTTGTTATCCAACCCCTCTCCTCCCCAGTCAATAGGAGCCTGGTTGAGCTACTGATTATGCTTGATGCTCTGAAGAGAGCATCAGCTCAGCGCATTACTGCCGTAGTCCCTTATTACGGGTATGGTCGCACTGACAAGAAGGACCAGCCCCGGGTACCAATAACCGCCAGGCTGGTGGCTGACCTGCTCACCGTGGCTGGTGCCAACCGACTGCTGACGGTGGATTTACACGCCGCACAAATCCAGGGCTTCTTCAGCATACCCGTTGACGAACTAACGGCTCTCTACCTGCTGAGTCACTACTTTAAAGAGAAAAAAATTAAAGACCTGGTGGTGGTGGCCACTGATATAGGCATTACCAAGCGGGCACGAGACCTAGCTGCCATGCTCAACGTCCCGCTGGCTATCATGGAAAAGAGACGTCTGGGTAATACTGAGCAGACTGAGTCGCTGAACGTCATTGGTGAAGTAGCCGGCAAGGTGGCTCTCACCGTAGACGATGAAATAGACACTGCCAGCTCTCTGGTAAGTGTCGTCTCAACCTTGATAGAGCAGGGGGTAAAAGAAGTTTATTCGTGCTGCACGCACCCGGTGTTCTCCGGCCAGGCACTAAAGAGGATAACCTCGTCCGCACTGAAGGAGGTGGTAGTTACCGATACTATCCCGGTTGCCGATGAAAAGAAAATGGACAAAATCACCATTTTGTCCACAGCGCCATTACTGGGTGAAGCTATCCGCCGCATCCACACCGGACAGTCCATAGGCGCTATGTTCGAGGAGTAATTATGAGCCAGCAGAGACCCCTAGTAGAAGTGTATAGAGCGACGGGCGAGATGGAGGCTCTGGTTATCAAGGGCTTACTGGAAAGCAACGGGATACCCTGTTTCCTGAAATCGAATGCCGCCCCATCAGTGCATGTGCTTACCGTTGACGGGCTCGGTGAGGTGGCAGTTATGGTCTCGGAGTCAATGGCAGAAAAGGCTAAGGAGTTGATAGGGAGTACAGGCCATGCTCAAATGGCTGGGGAGTCTGGTCGATTCTAACGAGAAAGAGCTGAAGCGTCTACAGCCCACGGTAGACAGAATAAACGAACTGGAGCCTGAGTTTGAGCGCCTCAGTGATGCTGAACTTCGGGCGAAGACTGACGAGTTTAAGGCCCGGCTCGGTGCTGGCAGTTCGCCTGACGAGCTCCTGCCCGAAGCTTTTGCCGCCGTCCGTGAAGCGGCCAAGCGGACGATAGGTCAGCGCCATTTTGACGTGCAGTTAATGGGCGGCATCGTCCTGCACCAGGGCAAAATCGCCGAGATGAAGACCGGTGAGGGTAAGACCCTGGTGGCCACTCTGCCCCTCTACCTGAACTCGCTTACCGGTCAGGGTTGCCACCTGGTTACGGTTAACGACTACCTGTCCCGGCGAGACCCCTACTGGATGGGACCCATCTACCACGCCCTGGGGGTAAGCGTGGCCAGCATCTACCCGCAACAGAGCCCGGATGAGCATGCCCCCTCGCGCCTCTATGACCCCAGCCACGATTCAGGAGACAAGCGCTGGAGCCACTTTCGCCCAATTCCACGGCGTGAGGCTTATCAGGCTGATATTACCTACGGTACCTCTAGTGAGTTCGGGTTCGACTATCTG
>CAZMZA010000071.1:0-6811 GCA_964570635.1 uncultured Dehalococcoidales bacterium | reverse complement strand
GTCTTGCTCCGGATGGGGTTTGCCCAGCCGGCTGGTCACCCAGCCGCTGGTGAGCTCTTGCCTCACCATTTCACCCTTACCCGCACCGGCTATTCCTTTGCCCACGTAATCCTGGCTGTAGCCGAGTAGCCGGCCGCTGGCGGTATGTTTCTGTGGCACTTTCCGTAGGGTCACCCCTCCTGGGCGTTACCCAGCATCCTGCCCGGTGGAGCTCGGACTTTCCTCCCGCCCGGAGGCGGGCGGTCACCCGGTTTACTTGACCCATTTATACTGTAGTCTATGAGGCATCACGAGTCAAGTAGGTTACAGCTCAGGCGAAACGGGGAAACAGGTTCCGAAAAGGGCTGATTCAATAATCGCTGCGCTATCCGTCATCTTCCCCACTCTGCTATAATCAAGCCATGAAAAAGCCGCTCCTGGTGCTGTTCGACGGTAATGCTCTGGTGCACCGTGCCTTCCATGCCCTGCCGCCACTGGCGGTAAGCAAGACCGGTGAGACGGTAGGCGCCGTTTACGGTTTTGCTCTCATGCTGCTCAAGGTCATAAATGAGCTGAAGCCCAGCCACTATGCTATTGCCTTTGATAGAGCCGCTCCCACCTTCAGACACCAGATGTTTGACCAGTATAAGGCGCAGCGACCCAAGACCCCCGAGGAACTGGTGGGTCAACTGGGACGGGTGAGGCAGCTCGTGGAAACCTTTCGTATTCCTATCTTTGAGATTGATGGCTATGAGGCAGACGATGTCTTGGGTGCTCTCAGCCACCAGGCCAGTCAGGAAGACGTTGACGCCATAATCGTCACCGGTGATGCCGATACCATGCAACTGGTTTCACCCAGGGTAAAGGTGCTTTACCCGAAGCCGAGGGGAAGCTTCAGCGACACCATGCTCTATGATGAGGCTGCGGTAAGCGAAAAATACGGCATCGGGCCGGAGCAGGTTGCCGACCTCAAGGGGTTAAAGGGTGACCCGTCAGATAATATTCCCGGTGTTCCCGGTATAGGTGAGAAAACGGCCGTCAGGCTTATCCAGCAGTTTGGCACGATGGAGCAGATTTATGCTCGCCTGGATGAGGTGACCCCGGCCAGGCTCCGCGATACCTTGCAGCAAAATGAGGCTATCGCCCGCCAGAGCAAGGAGCTGGCCACTATCGTTACCGAGGTGCCGGTTACCCTGAACCTTGATGACTGCCGGGTGAGCCAGTATGACCGCCGTCAGGTAAGCGAGCTTTTTCGTGAGCTTGAGTTCTTCAGCTTAATGTCCAGATTACCCGAAGCGGACGAGGTGGCGCCCGAAGGCACGGGCGAGGTCGCCGCCGAGCCTCAGCGGGCCTGCCACATCGTGAATACCACGTCGGCCCTTGACGAACTGCTAAGCCGCCTGTCGGCGGCCAAATACCTTGCCCTGGACACTGAGACAACAAGCCTGGACCCCATGCAGGCCGAACTGGTGGGCATATCCCTGTCGCTGGCTCCTTTCGAGGCCTATTACATCCCGGTGGGTCATGTGGGGTGGGGAGAGTTGGAGCAACTGCCCCTCAGGCAGGTTGTTGACCGACTCAAGGTTCCCCTGGAGGATGCTACCTTGGCCAAGGTGGCCCATAACGGCAACTATGATATGGTGGTACTGGCCGAGCACGACGTAGCCATTAATAACCTTAACTTTGACACCATGCTCGCCGCCCACCTTCTGGGTGAGAAAGCTTTAGGCTTGAAAGCCCTGGCCTTCAGCAAGCTGGGTATCGAGATGACACCTATTACCGACCTCATTGGCTCCGGGGCCAAGCAATTGTCAATGTCCCAGGTCGAGGTAAAGCAGGCGGCTGATTACGCCTGCGCTGATGCTGACATAACCGGACGGCTGACCGGGCTGCTGGAGGCGGAGCTTCGCCAGCAGGGGCTCTGGCAGCTATTCTCGGAGGTAGAGATGCCACTGGTGCCGGTGCTTGTCCGCATGGAGAGGAACGGGGTGGCCCTGGACAGGGAGCTGCTGAGGGAGATGTCGCAGCGCCTCGGCGAACAGTTGCTCAAGCTCGAGGCCGAGACATATAACGCTGTCGGGCACCAGTTTAATATAAACTCACCCCAGCAACTGAGTGCGGTGCTGTTTCAGGAGCTGGGACTGCCGCCGACCCGCAAAGGCAAGGGGGGTTACTCCACTGAGGCGTCAGTACTGGAGGAACTCCGCGGAGTGCACCCCATAATCGGGTTTATCCTGGACTACCGCCAGCTCTCCAAGCTGAAATCAACCTATATCGATGCCTTTCCCGGCTTAATCAATCCTAAGACAGGTCGGGTGCATACCAGCTTTAACCAGACAAGGACGGCTACCGGTCGGCTTTCGTCAAGTGAGCCTAACCTGCAAAATATTCCCGTCCGCGGAGAACTGGGTAGGGAGGTGAGGGAAGCCTTTATTGCCCCATCTGGCTCTTACCTTGTGGGTGGGGACTATTCACAGATTGACCTCCGTGTCCTGGCTCACCTGTCTCAGGACGAGAGTTTGCTCAGTGCTTTTCACCGGGACGAGGATATCCATACGGCTACCGCAATGCAGCTCTTCGGGGTGGACGTCTCACAGGTAACACCGGATATTCGCCGCGTGGCAAAGACGGTCAAATTCGGTGTCATCTATGGCATGAGCGAGTACGGGCTGGAACAGGCGACGGAGCTATCGAGGGAGGAGGCGGGACAGTTTATCGCTGCCTACTTTGAGAAGCACCCCGGGGTGAGGGAGTATATTGAGTCTACCAAAAAACAGGCCAGGGAAGCGGGCTATGTGCAGACGCTGCTGGGCAGAAGGCGCTTTATTCACGAGGTCAACTCTTCCAACCGCCAGGTAAGAGAGGCTGCGGAAAGGATGGCCATCAATATGCCGGTGCAGGGGACTTCAGCCGATATCATAAAGGTGGCTATGATTAACCTGGACCGTGAGATGAGCCGGCGCCAGCTTAAGAGCAAGATGCTGCTTCAGGTGCACGATGAGCTGGTCTTTGAGGTGCCTGAGGATGAGCTGGATTTAATACGCCGCCTCGTTCCTGAAACAATGTCCACCGCCTTGATACTAAGTGTCCCGCTTAAAGTAGACGTCAAAATAGGCAATAACTGGAGGGAGATGGACTGACCGAGATGCCCGAGCTGCCTGAGGTAGAGACAATAAGAAATGAACTGCTGCCCCATATTGCGGGACGTGTGATTAGTGGTGTTACTCTTTTCTGGGAGGGCATAGTTCGCCGGCCCACGGCTCAGGAATTCCGCTCCCGGCTTACCGGGCAAAGGATTGCGGGAATAGCCCGCAGGGGCAAATATCTCCTCTTTGATTTAGACGGAGACGAGACGTTAGTCATACACCTGAAGATGACCGGCGCGCTGCTCTTGAAGCCGAACTCTTCAGAACCTGAGAAATTTATCCGCGCCATCCTTCACCTGGACAACGGGAGTGAGGTCCATTTCCGCGACCCGCGTAAGTTCGGCGTAATGTGGCTGACCAGCGACACAGGCCCTGTTATCGATAAGCTTGGGCCTGAGCCTCTTAACGCCGACTTTACCCCTGAGGTTCTAGCCGGGCGTCTGAATAACCGCGCTGCGCCGATAAAGGCCCTCCTCTGTGACCAGGGTGTTGTCGCCGGTATCGGTAACATGTATGCCGATGAAGCCCTGTTTGCCGCTAAAATACACCCGCTAAGGTCGGGCAAAAGCCTGTCCCGGGACGAGATAGAGCGCCTTCATAATGCCATTCAACGGATACTGTGGGCAGCTATCGGTAATAAAGGGGCAAGCGTGGAGAGCTACTTCCGCCCCGGCGGTGAACTGGGAACAGCCCACTTCCAGTTTCAGGTCGCCCATCAGCTTGGCGGTAAGTTCTGCCCGGTGTGCGGCACTCCCATTGAGCGCATTTCTGTCCGTAACCGCGGCAGCTACTTCTGTCCCAAATGCCAGCTAGGAGACGTCTCACACATTAGCTGAGAAGGAGGAAATATGGGTATAGCTGATAGAAATGAGGTAAAGGAACTCTTCAGGTATTCTCTGCTGGAAGCCATCGCCCGCCGCAGGGCACGCCGGTTTCCTCTCGGGTGCGCCTTAAAAGAGGGAGGACTGGAGTATATATCAGAGCGACCGCCAGTCCCGTTGAACGAGGTGGAGATGGCTATACTGTGTTGGGCGGGAAACGGGATAACCGGCAGTATCGCCGGTGATTTACCCACCTACACCGGGGGGAACCTGTTCCAAAGCTGGCTGGGCAGGGCTGTCCCCTATGCCTGTAACGTTCATAATGTAAAGCTCTTCTTCACCAGCGATGACGGGACTTTTGTTTATGACCCCGGAACAGCGACCAAGCCCGTCGAGATTGAGGCTGAGGCGGACTGGGACAGGATAATGACCCACTACCGGGAAAGCTGTATCAAGGTCATGGACGAGAGGGCAGAGTTTGTCCCCAAGTCTCTACTCCGGGCAATACACTGGAACACAAACAAGCCAGGTACGGCTGTCTTCATACCGGTTGTTGACCAGACAGCGGAGTATATTGATTTCCTGCTCGGCGTCTTTGACTATGAGGGCTATGGCTACCAGATGTTCGATGATGTGAAAGGGCAGTCGGCCGGTCTGCAGGACTGGATTGATTCGGGCAGGCTAAAGGGGCCCAAGGTTGACCTGTCATCCTTTGAGTTTACTATACTGCAGCTCAATCTGGCCCCGGCATACATGATGCTGGAGAACATACACCTGGTGGCTGGGGCGTTGGGGCTGGGCTCGGTGGTCTTCGGCGGTTATACCGGGACGGTGATTGCTGGGAGTTACTCCTATGAGTAAAGGGCTTGGCTTCCACTCTGTTACCGGGAAGGATGGTAAGCCCAACCCGGTTGGTCTTGATGGTGTCTTCGAAGCCTACTGCCCGCCCTATTACCGGAGCATGGACGAGGCTATAGATGCCTTTATTGAGAAGAAGTTTGGCTCTGGCAATCCTTTTGCGGCTGATTATGAAGGGGTGATGCCCTTTAAGGACTGGGCGAAAATTCAGCCTCATTATAAACGTCCTTCCAAAGCCACCGTCGACCAGGTCAAGGCCTTGTGTAGCTATGTCTATGAAACGCACGGTCGGATTCCGGCGACCTTTGATACCATGCTGGTGCCGATCTGGCTTCAGGCTCACCACCTTGACCTTGACTTCTACGATAAGTATTACCCCAGGGAGATGGTGACCGAGGCGCAGCGGCGCCACATGGAGCTTTGGCACAAATAGCGGGGGTTGGATGCGGAGGGACGAAAGGTTGGTTCAAAATAAGTGAGGCACAGATTATGAGCCTGTGCCTCTTTTATATATCGGTTGCGGGTTGGCATGAACGAAAAAGCAAATAGAATGTCTTCAGATGGTTCAAACCTTAAGTCTTTAAGGAAAGCAGTAATTTTACGTTTTGCCATGCTCTTTCCCGTTCTAGGGCTGATGTTCTTTTTACCTGCGGGGACTTTGAATTATTGGGAAGCCTGGGTTTATATGCTGGTTCTTTCGGTACCGATGGCAATTACGGTCATATATTTGTACAAGCACGATCCAAAATTGCTCGAACGCAGAATGAGAACGAGGGAAAGGCAAAGTACACAGAAATTAGTAATTGGCCTGTCGTGGTTGTTTTTCTTGCCCGCCTTTATCATTCCTGGATTTGATAGAAGGTTTGAATGGTCGAACGTGCCTTTAGCTGTAGTAGCAGTGTCCTTCCTTCTGGTTTTGTTTGGTTACTTGATGTTTGCCCTCGTGTTGAAAGCCAATAGCTACGCCTCACGAGTCGTTGAAGTGGAGAAAGGTCAGAAAGTTATTTCGACGGGACCATATGCGATTGTTAGGCATCCAATGTATCTGGCTGTTCTGATACTTTATGCATTCTCACCTTTAGCGCTCGGTTTCTATTGGGCTATGGTCCCTGTGGTGCTTTTGTTAATATTGCTGGTTGTCGGTATCAAAGGAGAGGAAAAAGAATTGCTCGAGAATCTGGAAGGTTATGAAGAATATGTGATGAAGACCAGATACCGTTTGATACCCGGAATATGGTGACCTATAGTTAGAAACAAAAAAGCACAGTCTCTCCTTCGAATGGGGATTAGGGGGGTGAGGTAGATACTCACTTCCTCAGTCTATCTATGGCGGCAGCCATCCGCTTGAGGCACCGCTCCTTACCCAGCACGGCCATGGTTTGAAATAGTGGTGGCGCTGCTGTCCGGCCGGTGGTGGCAACCCTCAGCGTGCCAAAGAGCTGACCGGTCTTCAGCCCCAGCTCCTCGGCCAGTGGCCTGAGCAAGGCCTCCAGGGATTCAACGGTGAAGGGCTCTAACGGCGAAAGCTTTTCCTGCGCCGTTTCGAGTGCTTTCAAAGCTGAACTCTTATCCATGTCCTTGCCAATGAGGAGATGAGAACCATACTCAAGCTCAGCGGTGAAGAAGAACTCCGTCAGCTCGGCTACCTCGGTCAGGGTCCGGGCTCGCTCCTGGATGAGGGGTGTAATCTGCCGGACATAGTCGATGGACAGCGGGCGCCTGACCTCAGCCGGTAAGCCACTATCCAGGAAGGGGAGTGCCCGCTGTGTAAAGTCCTCCAGACTCAGGCTGCGGACATAGACCCCGTTCATCCAGTCAAGCTTGTCGTGATTGAATATGGCGGCGGTCTGGCTGACCCGCTCAAGGGAGAAGCTGTCTATTAACTGTTGCCGGGACAGAATCTCGGTCTTATCATCCAGAGACCAGCCGAGCAGAGCCAGGAAGTTCACCATTGTCTCCGGTAAGTAGCCCCGCTCCTGGTAGTCGGTTATAGACACTGCCCCGTGC
>CAZMZA010000070.1:0-6956 GCA_964570635.1 uncultured Dehalococcoidales bacterium | reverse complement strand
TGGCCGATTTGAGCTAGAACTCGATGTCTTCGAAGCCAATGTGGAAATCCACCAGTCAAGGTTATGCGCTGGCCTGCTAATCGACGAGAGCGGGTCGATGAGAAGCGGTAACAAGCTTGAAGGAGCTATGGAGAGCGCCCTAGCC
The DNA here is from genome assembly GCA_964570635.1 of uncultured Dehalococcoidales bacterium. GTDB lineage: Bacteria > Chloroflexota > Dehalococcoidia > Dehalococcoidales > CAYYQY01 > CAYYQY01. The sequence goes on along the minus strand of CAZMZA010000070.1, from coordinate 6,811 downwards.
CTGGCCGAACTCATCCGCAGGGAGCCCAAGGACTCGCTCAGGATATTTTTGTTTTCCGATAAGGTGAAGGAGATACCGTTCTGGGCGATAGTCAACGAGATGTTGAGCGGCGACTCCACCGATATCAGGGCAGCGCTAAGAACCTTCAGGGAGACGGTGAGAAGCGACAAGGGGGACAAGCAAGCCTACCTGATAACTGATACCGACCCCAACACCGAGGACGGTAGGTACGTAGGCTTCGACAAGGCTATTGCCGGTGTTACCGAGGAGGCCTTGCGGTATAGAGAGGACGGCATCGGGCTAAACATAATCATGCTGGATGACACCCCTCGTCTCCGGGAGCTGGCCTCAACACTGGCCAGGAAGAACCTGGGTAGAGTTTTCTTTACCTCCCCCCTCAAGCTGGGCGAAGTGGTCTTGGAGGACTACCTCCGGGCTAAGAAAGAAAGGCTGTGAGTCCCGATTCCCAGGGCATATCCGTAGCCAGTCAGCCGTGATGCACCAAACCTGGAGGGTGGTGGCGAGGCGGAACCCAAGCTGTCTTCAGCTCACATGACACCGCTATGCAGGAACGTATTTTATCAGTCTGGAGGATAGCAGCGAGACATGAGTGACCCCATCATAACAGTAGAAAACCTGGTCAAGAAATTCGGCCAACTGGCCGCAGTTGATAACATCACCTTCAGCGTAGAAGCCGGGGAAATCTTCGGCTTCCTGGGGCCAAACGGAGCCGGAAAAACTACCACCATCAACATCCTGTGCACCCTGTCTAAACCCACCTCAGGACGAGCTGCCATTGCTGGCTTCGATGTAGTGCGCCATCAAAACCAAGTGCGCCAGTTGATTGGGCTGGTATTCCAGGACCCCAGCCTTGATGAACGCCTCAGTGGCCTGCAGAACCTGCGTTTTCATGCCCAGGTCTATAATATGCCCACTTCAGTACGTGAGCAGAGGATTGAGCAGGTGCTTACCATGACGGAACTCTGGGACAAGCGCCACAACGAAGTCCGCACCTACTCTGGAGGTATGAAACGTCGGCTTGAGCTGGCGCGGGGACTGCTGCACCACCCCAAGGTGCTATTCCTCGATGAGCCCACCCTGGGGCTGGACCCGCAAACACGCAACCGTTTATGGGAATACATCCTCGACATGCGGCAACACGAAGGCACTACCGTTTTCCTGACCACACACTACATGGACGAGGCCACCAAGGCAGACCGCATCGCTATTATTGACTACGGAAGGATAGTGGCCCTGGATACTCCGGAAAACCTTAAAGCGATTGTGGGTAAAGATATAATATCGGTAAAAACCGGCGATGACGATAGAGCCGCCGAGGAAATCAAGGCGCACTATCAAATCCAGGCGAGGCGTGACAGCGATGGCCTTACCTTTGAGGTAGCCAAAGGGGAGGAGTTTATCCCTCACTTCATCAGGGAATTCGGCATCAGCATACTGAGCATCAACCTGCGTCGCCCAACGCTGGACGATGTTTTCCTCAAGCTTACCGGACGGGAACTGCGGGAGGAAGAAGTCAGGGATACCTTCAAGGCCCTGGTACGCCAGCACGGTCGGCGCCTGCGGCGCTAGGAGGTAACAATGAACAGCCTGCGTGGAGTGTACACCATATGGTACCGTGACCTACTTCGCTTCTGGCGTGACAAGATGCGAATGATTAGCGCCATCAGCTTCCCCCTCCTCTTCTTGTTCGTGTTTGGCACCGGCCTGAGCGCCAGAATGGGCTCGATTGGTACCGGAATAGATTTCACCCAGTTCATGTTCCCCGGCATCGTTGGCATGACGGTACTCATGACTTCGTTCATGGCCGGGATATCCGTGGTCTGGGACAGAGAGTTTGGTTTCCTGAAAGAAGTCCTGGTAGCGCCAATCAACCGCGCCTCAGTGGCTATCGGCAAGACACTGGGTTCGGCTACCATTGCCCTGCTTCAGGGAATGGTAATAGTGATACTGGCCCCGGTGATTGGCATCTCCCTCTCGGGATGGACAGTGCTGAAGCTGCTTCCGCTGATGTTCCTGCTCGCTGCCTCTCTGGGCTCCCTCGGCGTCCTGCTTGCCACACGCATCAAGTCCATGGAAGCGTTTCAGGCAGTAATGCAGATGCTAATGTTCCCCATGGTATTCCTGTCCGGGGTCTTCTTCCCGGTAGAGGGGCTCCCGGCATGGATGAATGTCCTGGTGAAAATCAACCCGGCGACCTACGGTATCGACCCAATCCGCCAGGTAATATTGGGGACATCAGTCGACTCTACCTTTGGCATCAACCTGTTCGGGCACACTCTATCAATCTGGCAGGATATTGCCATACTGGCTGCATTTGGAGTGCTCACGCTTTTCATAGCCATGTGGTCTTTCGGCAATCAGGACTAGCTCTCGTCCGAGACATACTCAGAACCAAGAACTTTAACCAGTTCACCATATATCAGGCTGTGCTTTTCGTCTCCCGGCGGCACTCCGAATTACCTCCATTTCAAACTGGTAGCGGTACAGACTTCACCTTGCCAACAGACTTAGAAAGGCAGACCGCCCCTGTGATATACTTAATAAACCAGGGTATGAAATGCCGGACGGAAGCCATGGGAATTAAACTTCATAAAGAGCCAAAGCTTGAAAAGCCAGACCTGGTCGTCGGCTGGCCGGGCATCGGCAACGTGGGGCTGATTGCTGTCGACACGTTGAGGGTACAGACTGCCGCCGAAGAGTTTGGCGAAATAGAAGCCTACGACTTCTTTTACCCCAAAAAGGTAACGATTCAAGCTGATTTACTGGTAGACCTTGAGTTCCCTTCCAGCAGGTTTTACTACAAGAAGCTCAAGCAGAAAGACCTGATTATTTTCGTCGGAGAGGAACAGCCCGCTGATGGGAAAGGAGCCTACGCTGAAGATAGAAAAGGCTACCAGATGGCCAATCTGGTTCTGGATGTGGCGGAAAGGTTTGGCTGCCAGAGGATTTATACCTCAGGTGCCGCTGTGTCGCTGATACATCACACGGCAAAGCCAAGGGTTTGGGCAGTACCCAACAAAGCGGAGCTACTCGGCGAGGTAAAGAGATACGAGAATACCATTCTCATGAACGAGATTGAGGGCAGAAGTGGACAGGGCAGCATCTCGGGCCTGAACGGGCTTTTGCTGGGAGTGGCTAAAAAGAGGGGTTATGAGGGCGTCTGCCTGATGGGCGAGGTCCCGGACTATCTTTCCGGAGCCCCGTTTCCCTACCCCAGAGCCTCAAAATCTGTGCTTGAGGTTTTGACCCGCATCCTAGAAATCGAGCTTGATTTGACCAGCCTTGATGTTATGGATGCCCGCGTGGCGGAGCTTATTGAAAGCATATACGAGAAGTTCCCTCCGGAGATAAGAGACAGGCTGGAGCAGAGGAAACTCTTTGTCCCAACCGAGCCTGGGACCATAACTGAAGACGACCAGAAATGGATTAGAGAGCATATTGACGAGTTCTTTGAGAAGGAACCTGGGGAAGATGAAGGACCTCTTTAGACTATGGGGACAGGCCAAATTGCGAAATCCCTCCCTGGTTGTCGGCTGGCGTGCTGACGCCGGGAAACTGGGAGCCAAAGTGACCGATTATCTGACCAGAAAGCTCGGGGGGCAAAGCGTGGGTGAGATTGAGCCGACAAGTTTTTTCCCTCTGAGCGGGGTGGTAATTGAAAACGACCTCATTGAATTTCCCCAGAGTAAATTCTACGCGTGCCCCAGACATGATATGGTGATTTTTCAAGGCGACCCGCCCACCCAGGAATGGTCCAAGTACATAGACTTGATTCTAGACGTGGCCGGAAATTTTGGTCAGGTAAAGGAGCTCTACACCATCGGCGGGATGGTTACCCCGGGCGCCCATACCGCCCCCCGAGAACTCTTTGCCTACTATAATTCTTTAGAGCTGAAACTGGCCTTAAGTAGCTATAGCCAGGGGAGGAACATGTATTATGAGACCCCTCCCGGACACAGACCCACGCTGAACTCCCTCCTTTTGTGGTCGGCGAAACAGAGAAACATCCCGGGGGCTGCCCTCTGGGTGCCGATCCCCTTTTACCTCATTGCCATCGAAGACCCGAGAGCAGACCGAAAAGTAATCGAGTTCTTTGACCAGAGATTCGACTTACAAATTGACTTCAAGGACGTCGACGAAGAGATCGGCAGGCAGAATCAAAGAATAGCCCAGGTCAGAACGCAGTCTCCCGAAGTCAATGAGTATATCGACCGATTGGAAAGTAACCTGAGCCTCTCGGAAGCGGAAAGCGAAAAACTGGCACAGGAAATAGCGGAGTTCCTCACCCGGGAGGGACCCGGGCTTTAAATTCAGCTTGGTCGGGGTGAGAGGATTTGAACCTCCGACCTCATGGTCCCAAACCATGCGCGCTACCTGGCTGCGCCACACCCCGTCGAGACGAGAGCCGACTAGACTTCAATCCCTGCAGTCAGGGCAATTGTTAAATATATCCGGCGGCAGGTTATGCCTCTGCACAATATAGTCCAGCTGTTTCTCAGGAGCCCAGTACTTACCACAGGTCCGGCACCTTCTCAACTTGAACTCCAGCTTGCCACCGGGTGTGTTTATTATCCTGGTATCACCGACATCGTCCACCGTTATGGCTTCCGTAGGACAGACATAAGCACAGGAGTCGCAACCAATACACTTCTCCAGTGAATGTACAACCGACGGCTCATCAACAGCCCGGTCCTTCCCCTGAGCCACAAAAGTGATGGCATCTACCCCCACAATCTCGTGACAGGCTCTAACACATAATTCGCAGAGGACACATTCCCGCTCCTTCAGAGCAAACCCGGGCTTTTCAATACCCATCTTCCGGGCCAATCCCTGTATCGTCTCCGAATGTGCGCCCTGGGCCAGCAACAGCTCCACAGCCAGCTTTCGTGCTTCTGTTACCCTCTCGGAACTGGTCTTAACCTCAAGCCCGTCCTCAACCGGATAGGTACAAGCAGCGGTCAGACCGGACTTGCCGTTGGTTGTGATTTCCACCGTGCACAACCGGCACGAACCAACGGGACTGAGCGACTCATGATAGCAGAGAGTCGGTATATAGATGCCAGCCTCAGTGGCTGCATCAAGGACGGTCAAGCCCTCCTGAACTTCGACTGCTTTATCATCAATAGTTAGCTTTACCATCAGCCTTCCCTTCGCTTATCGGATTCCCGCTATTTCTTACCTCTTGTTGCCAGCACCATTACCCGGTAGCACCGAAGGCAGCGCTCCGCCTCCTTCGTCGCCGCCTCAGGAGCCAAGCACTGCTCTACCTCGTTGAAGTTAAGCCCTCTTTCAGCTACCACCAGCTCTTCCGGGGACTGGCGCTCTTTCCTGGCTACGATACTGCCATCACGCCGCTCGGTCAGGTCGATTTCATGAAGCAAACTCTCAACCACGTCCTCGTCAGACGGGGTCGCCTTACCCGACTTCAGGTATCGATCTATGCTCCGCGCTGCCCTGTTGCCGGCAGCTATAGCCTCAATTATCGTTGCCGGACCGTTAACGCAATCACCGCCGGAGAAAATCCCAGAGGTGCTGGTCTGGCCGGTATAACGGTCAACCTCTATGGTACCCCGCTCGCCAACATTGACCGGCCCTCCCGCCGTCAAAAAGGACAAGTCGGGCATCTCACCGATAGCCGAGATAATCGCGTCCGCTTCCATGACAAATTCAGAGCCCTTAATCGGCACCGGGCGGCGCCGGCCGCTGGCATCAGGCTCTCCCAGCTCCATCCTGATACACTCGGCACCGGTAACCTTCTTCCCCTCAGTCAATACCCTGACCGGTACCGCGAGAAAGTGAATTTTGACTCCTTCTTGTTCTGCCGCCTCAACTTCCTCCGGCCGTCCCGGCATTTCCGCCCTGGAACGTCTGTAGACTATGGTCACATCCTTAGAACCCAGCCTCAAGCAGGTCCGGGCGCAGTCCACAGCCACATTACCGCCACCGACTATTATCGCCCTGCCCCCCGGTGAGACCTTCTTGCCCAGATTAACATCGCGCAAGAACTCCACGCCCTCAACTACCCCCTTATACTCCCCCTTCCAATTCTCAATATCAGACTCCCGGTCTAAATGGGCACCGGTGGCAACGAATACCGCCTTAAAGCCCTGAGCCGGTAGTTCCTCCAGAGCTATATCCCGGCCAACTCTGGTGTTGAGCTTGAACTCAACCCCCAATTTCTTCATTATGTCAACTTCCCTTTCCAAAATATCATCAGGCAAGCGATAGCCGGGGATGCCCACCAGCACCATTCCTCCACCGGAGGACTGCTCATCATAGACAGTGACCTTATAGCCCATCAGGGCCAGGTTGTAGCTGGCAGCCAGCCCCGCCGGGCCAGCTCCGATAACCGCCACCTTTGCCCCACTACCCCTCCCCCTTTTAAACTTAGGCTCAAGGCCACTGGTTATTTCATAGTCAGCGGGGAACCTCTTTAACGCCCTGATAGCCAGCGGCTTATCTATATCATTCCGAACGCAGTGAGCCTCGCAGAAGGCAACGCAGGCCCGTCCCGTTACCCCGGGCAGACAGTTTGTCTTTCGAATTAACTCCAAAGCCTCGCCGTACCTGCGGTTTCTGATAAGCTCTATATAGCCGGGAATATCCTGATGGGCCGGACAGGCCTCCGTGCACGGGGCAGTAATCCTGGTTATATAATCGGACTTCGCCCTCCTGCTACCGGCGGCCCTGGCATATTCCTCCCTAAAATAGTTCATCGTGTCCAGAACGGGGGTCACAGCCGAGCCACAGAAATCTCACTTGGCATCCCCCCCGATGGTAGCCCCCAGCC
>CAZMZA010000069.1:0-7277 GCA_964570635.1 uncultured Dehalococcoidales bacterium | reverse complement strand
GTGGTGGAGGGACCGGAGGTGGAGTGGGACTACTACAATTTTGAGTCATTGAACATCCCCAAGGAACACCCGGCCCGCGATAACATGGCAACGTTGTGGGTTGATTATGAGACGGAGAGCGGTGAGCGAGCCATGCTGCTGCGCACCCACACCACCTCTATGCAGCTCAGAATTATGGAGAAGACGGGTCCACCAATACGGGCCGTCATGCTGGGCAGGGTTTATCGCTACGAGGCCAGCGATGCCACCCACAGCCCCATGTTCTACCAGATTGATGGTCTGGCTATAGATAAGGGTATTACTATGGCTGACCTCAAGGGGACGCTGTACGAGTTTGCCCGTCGCTTTTTCGGGGAGGACAGGAAGGTGCGCTTCCGCTGCGACTACTTCCCCTTCGTTGAGCCCGGTGCTGAGATGGCTATAGAGTGCCTGGTCTGTGGTGGCGGGGGTTGCCGCCTCTGCGGCAACAGCGGCTGGATTGAGATACTGGGTGCCGGCATGACTCACCCCGATGTACTTCGGCGGGGGGGCATTGACCTGGACATCTATTCCGGGTTCGCCTTTGGTATAGGTATCGACCGTCTGCCTATGCTGCGCTATGGAATTGACGATATCAGGCTGTTCCATAGCGGCGACCTCAGATTCCTGAGGCAGTTCTGAGAGATGAAGGTTTCACTTAATTGGTTGCAGGCGTATGTGGACATTACCCTGCCCCCGGCTGAGCTGGCCAGCAGGCTGACGATGGCCGGGATTGAGGTCGAGGGGCAGCAGGTTATTGGTGGTGGCTGGGAGAATGTCGTCGTCGGTCAGGTAATTGCCGTTGGCCCTCACCCCAACGCCGACCGCCTCAGCCTGGCTACCGTAGATTTGGGTATCGAGCAGCAGACTGTGGTCTGCGGGGCACCCAATGTCAGGCCCAATGACAAGGTAGCCTTTGCCCACGTCGGGGCTAAGCTCATAGACGGGCATACGGGGCAAGAATTCCGCCTGGAATCGGCCAAGATTCGCGGTGTTGTCTCCAGCGGTATGGTGTGTTCTGAGAGGGAGCTGGGCATATCTGACAGCCATGAAGGGATTATGGTCCTGCCGCCTGAAGCACCGGTGGGCACTCCGCTGGCTGACTATCTGGGTGACGTTATCCTTGATTTGGCTGTTACGCCCAACCGCCCTGATTGCCTGTCCGTGATTGGTATAGCTAGAGAAATAGCCGCCTTGACCGGGCAGGAGCTGCATCTTCCTGAGTTAAGTTATGAAGAAACCGCGTATCCTGTAGAGCAGCAGATATCGGTAGAGATTCTGGATCCCGACCTGTGTCCCAGGTACTGTGCCAGCCTGGTTACCGGGGTGAAAGTAGCCGAGTCCCCCCGGTGGATGCAGCAGCGGCTCATCGCCTGTGGTATGCGTCCCATAAACAACATCGTAGATATTACCAACTACGTTATGCTGGAATACGGTCAGCCCCTGCATGCCTTTGACTGTCAAAAGATTAGGGGCAGGAAAATCATTGTGCGCCGGGCAAGGGATGGCGAGGTTATAGTCAGTCTCGATGGTGCAGAGCGTCTTCTCTCTGAGGAGATGCTGGTGATTGCCGATGAGGAGAGGGCGGTGGCTATCGCTGGTGTTATGGGTGGTGCCAACAGTGAGGTAACCCCGAAGACGGACTCCATATTGCTGGAATCAGCCAATTTTAACCCCGCCAGCATTCACCACACCGGCGGCACCTTGCGCATGCCCAGTGAGGCGTGCATGCGTTTTGAAAGAGGAATCCGCCCCGAGTTAACCCTGCCTGCCCTTAAGCGGGCGACTCAACTGCTTAGAGAGCTGGCCGGCGGTGAAGTGGCTAAAGGCTTGGTTGACCGCTATCCGGGTCGGCGTGACCACGAGCCTATATTGCTCACAACCGCTGAGGTAAAACGGCTCCTAGGTGTCGAGTTCAGCCTTGAACAAATAGCCGGAGTGCTGACGTCTCTGGGCTTTGACTGTAAGCCGGCCGATTCGGGTGTCTGGGCTACTGCCCCGTACTGGCGCAGCGATATACGTCTGGCGGTTGACCTGATAGAGGAGGTAGCCCGTATCGTTGGCTACGAAGAGATTCCGACCACGATGCTCAGTCAGCCGCTGCCCAGGCAGAACCCTGACCCCGTGCTCAAGCTCAAGCAGGCAGTACGCCATAGCCTTACCGGCTATGGCTTCCAGGAGACGGCTTCCTTTACCTTGACCAGTCTGGAGAGGCTGAACAGGCTGCTTCCCGAACCTCATCCCCTTGAGCCGATGCCCCTTCGTCTGGCTAATCCCATGACTCAGGACCAGGAGTACCTTCGCCCTAGCCTGCGGGCTAACCTTCTGACCGCTCTTGAGGCAAACCGGAGGCACGAGGAGGGTGACATCTGGCTTTTTGAACTGGGCAAGGTGTTTCTACCCCGCCCCGGAGACTTACCTGACGAGACCGAGATGGTGTGCGGTGTGCTAACCGGGTCGAGACTGGGGAAGTCGTGGCGGGGTGAGATAAAGCCGCCCGATTTCTACGACGCCAAGGGTATCGTGGAAAGCTTGCTGAGTCAGCTGGGCGTTGAGGTCAGCTTTGAGGCAGGCAGTGACGAAAGTCTGCACCCGAGCCGGCAGGCGGCTATAGTTGTGGGCGATACCAGACTGGGTGTGGTCGGTGAGGTGCATCCCAAGGTTCTGGCGGCCTTTGATATTTCTGAAGCTGTCTATCTATTTGAGACCAACCTGACGGCACTCTTACCCTTTACCCTCGGTCACAGGATGTTCCAGCCAATACCCCGTTTCCCGGCCATAGTTAGAGATATTGCTCTGGTAGTCGATGCTGCGGTAACTCACCAGAGAATACAGGGGATTATTAAGAGCTTTCCCCTGGTGGCTCAAGCTGATATATTTGACGTCTACACTGGTGACCAGGTACAATTAGGTAAGAAGTCCCTCGCCTACCGCATTATCTTCCAGTCACCAACTCATACCTTGACCGATGAAGAGGTAGGCGGGGTTCAGCAGCAAATCCTGGACAGGCTGTCCCAGGAGCTTGGGGCTACCCTTCGTGCTTGATACTGGACTTATGATTGTTAGCTGGATACGGGAGGTTGAAAATGAAGGAAGAAGAAACAAAGAAGGCGGTAAGAGAGAGCTATGCCCGGGTCGCCAAACAGGGCAATTCCTGTTGCGGACCCGTGAGTTCGTGCTGTGGGAGCACTGATTTAGCCCATGACATCAGCCGGCAGATAGGATACACCGAGGAAGAACTTAGAGCCGTTCCCGAAGGTGCCAATCTGGGACTTGGCTGCGGCAATCCGCTGGCGCTTGCTTCTTTAAGAGAGGGTGAGACCGTTCTGGATTTAGGCTCAGGTGCGGGCTTCGATTGTTTTCTGGCTGCCGGCATAGTTGGCGAGACTGGAAGAGTTATCGGCGTGGATATGACGCCGGAGATGATAGAGAAGGCAAGGCAGAACGCCCGAAAAGGCGACTACACGAACGTAGAGTTCAGGCTTGGAGAGATTGAAAACCTGCCAGTGGCTGATAATTCTGTTGACGTAATCATCTCAAACTGCGTCATCAATCTCGCTCCTGATAAAAGGAGGGTCTTTGCGGAAGCGTTCCGGGTGCTGAAACCAGGTGGCCGGCTGATGGTCTCGGATATGGTTGTGTTGAGGGAACTTCCAGAGGTGATAAGGAACTCCATCGAAGCCTATGTCGGCTGTATTTCGGGAGCAATCATGAGAGATGAATACTTGCGGATTATAGAAGCGGTCGGATTTCAGGAGGTCGGGATACTTGAGGAGACCTCTCTCCCTGTCAAGGCACTGGCTAACGACCCAACAGCGCAGGTCCTGCTTGAGAATTTAAGAATATCACCTGAGGAAGCAACCGAGGCTGCCAGTTCGATTATAAGTATAAGAGTTTACGGGGTTAAGCCGGGTTAGACAGCCCGGATAACCCCTCGGTGATAATTTCCTTGAGCTTCCCAGCTATGCCGTCAAGGGGCATAAGCTGGGCTTCTTTTTCTGAACGACGCTTTACCTCGGCGCTGCCTTTCTCCAGAGTCCGCGGGCTGATGGTAACCCGGACAGGTATCCCCAGGAGGTCGGCGTCGTTGAACTTTACCCCCGGGGACTGATTTCGGTCATCAAAGAGTACCTCCAGGCCGCTCTTTTCCAGTTCGCCGTACAGCTTTTCCGCCGTGGCCTCAACGTCAGGGTTTTCCAGATATAGAGGACAGAGGTAAACATGGTACGGGGCAATGGGCAGTGGCCAGGTGATGCCATTATCATCGTGGTTCTGCTCTATAGCCGCCGCCATTAATCGGCCCAGACCGATGCCGTAACAGCCCATAACAATGGGGCGGGACACGCCGTCAGCGTCAGCATACATCGCCCCCAGTTTCTCGCTGAAGATGGTGCCCAGCTTGAAGACATGCCCGACCTCAATACCGCGCATCGATAACAGCTTGCCCCCGCACCCGGGGCACCCCTCCCCGGCACGGGCCCGGGCTATATCGGCGAGCAGGTCAACCTTGAAGTCTCTCGGGTAGTTGACATTCCTGAGGTGGGTGTCTGCTTTATTACCCCCGGCGACAAAGTTTGAGCCTGAGTTCACGGACTCGTCGGCAATAATCCTGAGGCCGCTTATTCCTACCGGTGACGCTGAACCAGCGACGATGCCGGCCTTTATCACCTCTTCCTCGGTAGCCAGCCTAAGTTCAGAGCTGTGGAGGGCGTTCTTCAGCTTCACCTCGTTTACCTCAATGTCACCCCTGATAACCACAAAGACCATCTCGCCGTCAGCGATATAGAATACCGCTTTCAGGGTACGGCTTTGAGGTACTTTGAGGAAGCCGGATACCTCTTCGATAGACGTCATGCCGGGTGTACTGACCTCTTCCACCGGCAGCGGCTCTTCTTCCGGCAGCCTGTCCCTGGTGCTCTGGGCCTTCTCCGCATTGGCTGAGTAGCCGCAGCCGGGGCAGTAGATGAGCTCATCCTCTCCGGTTTCGGTGGTAACCATAAACTCGTGGGAGTCCTTGCCGCCGATGGCGCCGCTATCGGCTTCGACGACACGGGTAGGTAGGCCGCAGCGGCGGTAGATGTTCTGGTATGCCTGGAGCATCCGGTTGTAGCTCTGGTTGGCCCCCTCTTCGTCGGCATCGAAGCTGTAAAGGTCTTTCATGATAAACTCGCGGACCCTGATCAGTCCTCCCCTGGGGCGGGGTTCGTCGCGGAACTTGGTCTGGATTTGATACAGCAGCATGGGCAGGTCACGGTAGCTCTGGACGTTGTGGCTCACCAGCTGGGTGATGACCTCTTCGTGGGTCGGTGCCAGGACCAGGGTACGGTCTCTGCGGTCGGTGAGGGTAAACAGCCCCTTGCCGAAAGCCTCGTCTCGACCTGTCTCCTGCCACAGCTCCACAGGCTGGAGGACGGGCATCATCAGTTCCTGTCCCCCGGCGGCGTCCATCTCCTCCCGGATTATGTTTTCTATCTTCTTGAGCACCCTCCAGGCCAGGGGCAGGTAGGAATAGACCCCGGCCGCTAGCTGGTGTATCATCCCCGCCTTTAAGAGAAGCTGGTGGCTTACCGTATCCGCTTCGGCGGACACTTCTCTTTGAGTCCTACCCAGTAGCTTTGATATACGCACTTCTCACCCCTTTGGGTTTTTATTAGGTGACCCCATCCCCCTTTCTCCCCCTTCCCCTTATCAAGGGGAAGGGGGAGTGGTTACATGAGAGAGGCTCCGCCTCTCTTTGACTCTCCTTTACCTTGTCATTTTTCTAACAAAAGCTACTAGAAATAGCGCCATCGTGAAAACCCCTATAAAGGCTTCAACTGCTCCAAGCCCCTTTACCCAACCAATTGGCTGTGGTGCCCAGTTCCCGTAGCCCAACGCAGTGAAGGAGACAGCACTGTAATATAATGTGTCCAAGAAAGAAGTTGAGCTAAATGAACCGCAGAAGTAGTATGCTGCTGCGAGCCCGAAGATAACTGACACTGCCCACACGACAACCCTGTACGGCTTCTCGCCATAGCCACAAATAAGTCTGTATATCCAAAGCCAAAACAAATTCAAGCCCATCTCTGGGTGAAATAGAGACCGCAAAACGCTCTTGTATTCATGTTCTTTGACTAGTTTGTGAATTAAATTTTGAATAGATTTTCGGTTCGCTTCCTGTTCGCGGTAGAAGAACACGCCTGCTACGTCATGTCTACCGGCGTTGGTATACCATATTTTCAATCGCCGATATGTAATTGCTGCAGCAGCGGAAACCCCTTTCTGCTCCTCACCTAGAATGTAGTTTCCCCAGTCGATCTCCTCCAATCTGGTATCAGGGGATAAATTGGCAGACCATAAAGTTACCCCTTTCAGGTAGGCAAAATACAAATGCGTCCCCTCAATGTTAGCAAAACTAAGGTTAGCTCCCTCAAGGTGGGCACCCGTTAAGGTAGTTTCCTTAAGAATAATCCCTTCGAGATCGAGTCCACGCAGGTCAATCCCTTCCTTAAACACCTTCCCTGAAAGGTCAATCCCATCGGCTGTTCCGCCGTTTTCCTCTACGGCTTTGAGCACATCTTCACGGGTAAAGGGGTTTTCTTCTGTTCCGTCTCCCATTAGCTAGAACCTCTCCACCTCTCTCATCAGGGCTGTAATGAAGTCCTTTTCCTCCACCACCCCGATTTTCTTGCCCTTCTTGAAGAGGACGGCTCTACCTTGGCCGCAGGCGATGCCGATATCGGCGTCTTTGGCCTCGCCGGGTCCGTTGACCACGCAGCCCATGACGGCTACCTTTATCGGTCGGTCGATTCCATTCAGCCGTTCCTCGACTTCATCAGCCAGCTTTATAATATCAACCTCGGCCCGCCCGCAGGAAGGGCAGCTGACCAGTACCGGACCGTGCTGGCGCAGGTTGAGGCTTTTCAGGATTTCATAGGCGGCGATGACCTCTTCTCTGGGGTGGGCGCTGAGCGAGACCCGGATGGTATCACCGATGCCCAGGTAGAGCAGGGTGCCAATACCCACCGTGCTGCGGATGATGCCTCGCTTCGGTGTGCCGGCTTCGGTAATGCCGATGTGCAGGGGGTAGGGTATCTTCTGGGCAATGTCCTGGTAGGCTTCAATAGTAGTCGGCACATCAAACGCCTTGAGCGAGACCTTAATCAAATCAAAGTCGAGGCTCTCAAGCAATCGTATCTGCCCTAATGCTGCCTCCACCATTCTTTGGGCAACTGTTAATCGGGGATTGGTGGATTTGGGGAGACTGCCGGCATTTACCC
>CAZMZA010000068.1:5912-7400 GCA_964570635.1 uncultured Dehalococcoidales bacterium | reverse complement strand
CTCACCAACCTTCACCGTGACGAAATCATATCGCCGGGAGTCTTGCCCATCTACTACGTTGCCTACACCGCCTGTTTCCGCCGGGAGAAAATGTCGGCCGGGAAGGATACCCGGGGCATAAAGCGGGGTCACCAGTTTGATAAGGTTGAGCTATATAAGTTTACCGAGCCAGCTACCTCTAACGAGGAGCTGGAGAAGCTGCTGAATGCCGCCGAAGATGTCTGCCAGCAGTTGGGGCTTGCCTACCGTGTTGTCGAGCTGTGCACCGCCAGCCTGGGTTTCGCCTCGAGCAAGTCTTACGATATCGAGATGTGGGCCCCCGGCTCCGGCGAGTGGCTGGAGGTAAGCTCCTGCTCTAACTGTGGTGACTTTCAAGCCAGGCGGGCTAACATCCGCTACCGACCGTCGGCTGATGCCAGACCCCAGTTTGTCCACACCCTGAATGGCTCGGGGCTGGCCCTGCCCAGAGTGGTCATCGCCATAGTGGAGAACTACCAGCAGGCCGACGGCAGTATTGCCATCCCCGAGGTCCTCCAGCCCTACGTGGGCGAGAAGGTAATCAGGTAGAGGCTGGTAGATTTAGACCCAAATCAAGAGACGGTCTGAGAAACCGTCTCACTATTTAGCTACGCTTTCCTCTGATATAGATTCTCAATCACCGCAATACCATTGGGCAGCACCTTAATTGCGGATTATCAGGATTCACACCTATATCACTGGTCACGCGTGGTAAGCATAAATATGGCGAACGCTAGGAAGCCAACGCCCAACCCAATAAACATACCCTGTACAAGATAGTTGAAAATCCAGCCTATCCCCATACCAAGAAACAGGCCAGCCGGAATTAGCACTCCGCCAGCTCCCTTTCTTTTGTCTTTTTTAGGTTCTTTTACTTGGTCAGCCATTTCTTCTTTACCTCCGGATATATCTTGACTAGTAAATGCTACTTGACGGACACATCGTTGTCAATTCCTGTTAGTATAGTTACTTCATACCTATTATAGCGGGATGTGCTTTTAATGTCATTGACTTCGCTTTGAACCCGCGCATATAATCTGGCATAATACTCACCAGGTATCTAAGGGAGGGGTATAAATGGACATGTGGTTAATCTTCTACTGGGGTGGACCTATTGGGATTGGTATTTTTCTTGTCTGCTTGGGTACCATGATTTGGTTACTATCAAAAGCTGACGAGATATCTAAGCGGACAAAAGCATTTAAAAAGGAAAAGGGTCTGGAAAAATAGAGACAGCTTGTAGCTTGCAAGCCGATTAGTAGCCCACTCTCCTATTGAGATTATCAATCGGGCTGGCTTTGACGTGAGTTTTATAAGCATCCTCAAGCCCCGGCCTCTGACAGCACCGGACGGTAACCGCTGACTATTACAGTAGCCTGAAGTTATCGCTGGGCATGGAAATCTGCCCGGCTTCTCGCTATAATGTCTACTGGCTTCTACGGAGGGGTGACCGAGTGGACTATGGTGACG
>CAZMZA010000068.1:0-5902 GCA_964570635.1 uncultured Dehalococcoidales bacterium | reverse complement strand
AATCCCATTCCTGTTTAAAATTGGTGACCCCATCCCCTGTGTCCCCTTCCCCTCGATAGGGGGAAGGGGAAAATTTTATAAAGAGGGGCTTTCGCCCCTCTTAAACACCCCGGGCGGGGAGAGTCAAAGAGCGGCGGTGCCTCCAGGTTATGTTTATGGAGAGTTTTAGAGGGACGAAGTCCCTCTAACATATAATTCCCCCTCCCTTATCAAGGGAGGGGGATAAAGGGGGTAGGTTCCCTAATAAAAACCCCTTTTAGTGCGGCTCGATAGAGACGCTATTTAACATAACCGTACCCTGAGGACTCAGCTCATAGCCCTTCACATACGGTTTTACCAGAAGGTAGTTCTTGCCAAACCATAAGGGCAGGCAGGCGGCATCCTCAATGAGCTTCTGTTCCGCCTGCTGATATAAGGCCAGGCTGAGGTCATGGTCCAGCTCCACCCCTGCCATCTCCAGGAGAGCGTCTATCTCAGGGTCACTATACTCGCCGTAGTTATATTCAGTGCTGCTGTGAAACAGCACTTCCAGGAAGTCCTGCGGGTGCGGGTAGTCAGCCACCCAGCCGATGTCGAACATCTCGTCCTTCTCTTGCTTGAGGTAATAAAGGAACCTTTGTGGCTCAAGCTGCCTAACCGTTACCTCCACCCCGAGGTTCTGCTGCCACTCATGGACAATGGCCTCCACTTCCTGTGGTATCAGCCCTCCCCAGCCTTGGGTGGTGATGGTGATGGGTGGCAGGTTGGATACGTCTCCGTATTCGGAGGCAGCGATTAGCTCCCTGGCCCTGTCCAGGTCATAATCAAGTCCCGACAGCTCTTCATTGAAGCCAGGCATACCGGGTGGCAGGATGCCGTCTGCCGGCTCGACCATGTCCTTAAATACCAGGGAGGCCAGTTTCTCCTTGTCCACCGCGTGACAGAAGGCGCGGCGGATATTGACATCGTCAAAAGGCGGCTTGGTGCTATCAAAGCCAATGTAGAAAAAGCTGAGCTCAGGAACCACCACTAAATCCTGGTAAAAGGGACCGGCTCTGTCGGTGACCTTGTCGATGTAATCAAGGGAGACTTCGGTAACATCAATTTCACCGGTCTCATACATGTTCATGGGCACACCACCCCAAAGGTGGAACACGACCAGTTCAACCTTAGCCGGCTCACCATAGTAGAGCTCGTTCTTCTCCAGAATGAGCATCCTGTTCTTGTCCCACTGCCGGAGCGTAAACGGACCGGTGCCGTTCGGTTCCAGCCACCACTCGCTGCCTGTTTCCACACTGGCTCTATCGACGACAAAGGCGGTGGGGTAGGTGAGCTTGAACAGGAAATAGGCTTTGGGGGCATCTATGGTTACCTGAAGGGTATAATCATTTATAACCTTGAGGCCGCTTATCTCGCTGGTTTCGCCGGCCAGTACCTCCTTCACCCCGACGATATCACCCAGATAGGTAGCTGCTGTCTGTGAGCCGGTGGCGGGGTTGCAGGCACGCTCCCAGGAATACTTGAAATCTTCAGCTTTGACCTGCCTGCCGTCGTGGAACCGGGCGTCGCGGCGGAGATAGAACGTGTAGGTCCTGCCGTCAGTGCTAAGCTCCCACCTCTCAGCAATGTCAGGGGCTGGCTCCAGGTTCTCATCAAGGCGAACCAGACCGCTGAAGAGCTGTATTATGTATTCGTGGGATGTCATTTCACCGGCAACCGCCGGGTCAAGGGTCAACGGGTCAATCCCGTAAAGGTTAAGGACCCCTTCTCCGTCGGGGGTTGGTGCTGTCTGGCACCCGGCAAGAAGCAGGGTGCATACCAGAACAGCCAGAACCAGGTACCGGGTTCTCTTCATGTTTAAGCTCTGTGGTGGATTATACCTGTAACTTCGCGATAGGTGGCTCTACACGAAGCTACATAGACACAATATAACACAAACCTTTATCTCCTGCCTAGCTTGAGCTGGGTAGTGGTTGACGGTACTGTCCCATTTGAGTTGACATAGCACTTTCGACCTCCCTATAATGACCCTAGTGGAGAGGGATAAAGTGACAAAGCAACAAGATTTGTTGGAACCTTACAACAGGTTCGATGAATGGACACAGCGTACGGGAATATTGAGCGGTGGTGGGTTGACGTGGATAGTGCGTATCCCGCTGAACATCCTGTTCATTCTTGTTCTGCTCGCTAGAGCAGTTGTCATGTATGTCATAGACAAGATAATTGGTAAGAGGATAAAAGGCTAAAATCAATTAGTCAACTTTGTTGGTACAGTATGTGGTTGACAGAATGGTTGGCAGGGTTTATCCTATTAGTTTAAGATGGTGCGTATCGGACTGCTCTCGGATACCCATGTCCCTGTGGATGCCAAGTCGCTCCCCGCTCAAATAAAAGAAATATTCTCTGATGTTGACTTAATTCTGCATGCAGGTGACATTTATCTTCCCTCAGTGTTGGATGAACTGGAGAGCATGGCTCCGGTGCTGGCGGCTAGGGGTGACGACGATTTCGACGTTGACGGTGATGAGCGGGTAAAAGATAAACACACGCTCACTATTGACGGGGTCAGTGTTTCGCTATCGCACGTTGAGCCAGGGCTCGGTCCCTGGGCGGTGTTTCCTGATGAAAAGGTAGACCTGACCAGCGGAATTTACCAAACTGAGCAGGTATCTGGCATCTTCGTCTTTGGTCACAGCCATGTGTCCAAGGTACAAAACCGGGGTAATTATATTATGATAAACCCGGGCAGTCCCACCTTTCCCTACTATACACATCGGGCAGGTACGGTGGCTGTACTGACGCTTAATCAGAGCGGAGTCGAAGTTAGTGTTGTGCAGCTTCGGTAGAAGTCGTGGCCTGTACCGAGTTTAGTCCGTAGCGGCTGGTAAACAGGGACATTCCTTTTGGCTGGTGCCCCTTTTGAAGCGGTAGTAGTCTAGACTGTTTCTCAGAGTTTGGGCCGCCCTCTCAGCAGTGTCGAAGGTAGGGATACCGCCATCTTGCAGCTTCTTTGCCATCTCTCTGGCCTGCTGCATTTGCTCGGGTACGGAGTGAGTGGGGATAATGGCTATCACCGGCTTCGGGGTTCTCTTCTTGATGTTAATCACTGAATTCATGAAGCCGTCCAGCTGCTCACGGGTGAACATGCGCATCGCTGACCACACGAATACCACTGCTATGTTATCAGTATTGGCATCCCGCTCCATGATTTCCAGTATGCGGGTCAACTCCTCCCAGTTAGTGCCGGGGTCTATAGGGTTACGATAGCTCGCTCCCACCAGTGTGAAGAAGCCGGCCAGCTCATCGTAGGATTCCCGGGTCAGCAGGGGTATCTCCAGCCCGGCTTCAACAAATGCGTCAGCAATGATTACCGATTCTCCTCCCGAGCCACCAACCACGGCCACCCTGTCACCGTACACCGGGGAGAGGTACAGAAGGGCTTTAATAGTGCCAATGAGTTCGTCCAGACTGTTTACGTTTATCGCCCCGGACTGTTTCATTACCGCATCCCAGATAGCTTGGGGTCTGGCCAGCGACCCGGTATGTGAGGCGATAGCCCGGCCTCCGGCCTCCGTCTGTCCGCCCTTCCATATTACCACCGGCTTCCGCGCCGCCACCTTTCTCAGCACGTTGAAGAACCGCCTGCCGTCCTTGACCCCTTCCAGATACATGCCGATAGCCTTGATGTCAGCATCACGGCCAAAGTAGTCAAGGAAATCGGTGGAGTCAAGCACTATGCCGTTGCCGAAGCTCACTGACTTGTTAATCTCTACCCCCTCGGAATACCCCTCGACACTGAAGGTAATAGCCAGTGTACCGCTTTGTGAGATGAAGCCCACCGACCCGGCGAAACCGGTTTGTTGGACTCGGGACTGTCTTGCTCCGATTTGAGGGTTATATATCCCCATGCAGTTTGGGCCGATGAGGTGGAAATTGGCTTCTTCGGCTCGCTCGGTAAGCAAATTCTCGAGCCTTATCCCCTCTTCGGTATCGGTTTCAGCGAAGCCCGAGGTAAAGAACTCGGCGGCCGCCACCTCCTTGCGAATGCAGTCCTCCAGGATATCGAGTGCCGCCGCTCGGGGCACGGATACTACAACTAGGTCTACGGGTTCCGGGATGTCTAAGAGGCTGGTGTAGTTTTCCACCCCCAATGCTTCAATGCCTTCGATGGTCTTGGGCTCGATTTGGACAGAATAAAGCTTACCGGTGAAGGTACTGAAGTTGCGGAGCCAGATGAAGTTCCACTCCATTTTATCGCCCACGATGGCGACGCAGCGGGGGTTAAAGGCCCTCTGTAATTTGCCAAAATCTACTTTCAATTGTTCACTTCACCTTTACTTTGCTGTTGCCGTTATAGCTAGCGCCTGCGGAATGGCTGCTGTGGGTGATTCAACCGCCGGCTCCTGTTCGGTAATATAGGCTCGCCACAAGCTGTTCAGCCCGTCGGCATCAAAGCCATACACTGTCTCAAGGGCAGTATCGTAGTTATTCCCCTGTCTGAGGACATTCAGCAGCTCAAGAATCTTGTCATGCCCGTAATTGGTGACAAGGAACTCAATCAGACTATAGCTCTGAGCGTAGGCCAGAATGGACTCCCCGGCATAGGCGGAAAAGGGGCTGGATAAACTGCGCACTGAGATAAGACTGTCTTCGGCTATCATTGTATCAAGGTAGGCCTGAAATTGCACGCCGAGCTTTCCCTCGGCGTACATAGCCAGGCCCTCATCCAGCCAGGTGGGTAGTCCGCCATACGGGTTGAAGGTCATCTGATGTACAACCAGGTGTGCCAGCTCATGGGCGACTGTCCTCTTGCCCCACTCGAGATTAGTCGGCGCTATGCCGATAGCAGTGGTGCCATATCTGGTAAAGGCTACCCCACCCGTCCACTCCTGAGGGAAAACCAGAGCTCCCTGTAAATCCTGGGAGTCGGCGTAGATATAAATCTTGACCAGCTTCTCCAGATGGGCACCAGTGTCCTCAGCCAAACGAGCCAGTGCCTGCTGCGCTGCTGTCATTAGTTCCTGGGCGAAGGGTTCTTCTCCCTCGTACCAGTATAGTGTTACTTTGTCCTCGGTTAGATTGTGCCAGGCATAGCGGAGGTCCTCAAAGTACACCCGGACCGGGGTAGTTTCAACCTGGTCGCCACTGGCATCTTCCACCGTCCACCAGTAGTCCACCCCGGCCCCCGGGGGTAAGCCGCCCGTTTTCCTCATGTCCCAAGTCCACTCGGTGTCAACGGTGATATCAGGCACAAATTCGATATAGACTTCGCTGGTTACCTGGGCGAAGCCTTCCCGGTCAACTACGTAGTGAAGGCGAATATCACTAATGTCAACATCACTCCGAGTGGATAGGCTGAAAGTGAAGCTGAGAGGAAACTCTGCCTGTACTGAACTATCCAGTACTGTCAGCCCCGGCTGGGCTTGGACCGGGATGAGACTGAGCGTGCTCAGAAGCAGACAGAGAGCTAGGGCCAGCAGAGACCGTCGAAGGGTGGTGTTTTTCAGCAGTTTAAGCGGAATGGTTTTCTTAATCATGCCTCTTTACTCAGGTTAGACCGCAGGTAGGCGGTTATGAAGCCGTCCAGTTCTCCATCCAGTACAGCATCGGTATCGCTCACCTGATAGCTAGTCCGGTGGTCCTTTACCATCCGGTACGGATGAAGGACGTAGCTTCTAATCTGGTTACCCCAGCCGGCAGTAACATGCTTTCCCTTGAGCTGCGCTCTTTCGTCTTCTCGCTTGGCCAGCGCTGATTCCAGCAGGCGAGACTTAAGAATCCTCAGGGCTATTTCTTTGTTCTGATACTGGGAACGCTCGCTCTGGCAGGTAACCGTCAGTCCCGTGGACAGGTGGGTGATTCTCACCGCACTGCTTGTTTTCTGCATGTGCTGTCCCCCTGGTCCGCTGGACCGGAAGACATC
>CAZMZA010000067.1:0-7509 GCA_964570635.1 uncultured Dehalococcoidales bacterium | reverse complement strand
TTAGAGCGCTTGCTTCACACGCAAGAGGTCACTGGTTCAAGTCCAGTACCGCCCATGTTGGGATACGACTCTCTAGTACACCGAAAGTACTGGACTCCTGTAGCCATATGGTTTCCAGTCAGCCTTCGAGTCTCCCCCTGGATACTACTAAGTATCCGGCAGTCTTGCCTTCTGCATGTCAGCGTCGATGCTTCCCAACCCTAATGCTGATAAGGTAGCACTAGTGGGAATCCCTTCCCTGTCCCAACCCCTCAACTGGTAGTACTCGTCCAGGAGCTTGCTGAATTTCTTGGGGTCGATTTTCTCGCCCTCACACGGACCATCGGGTATCGGATCGTTGCCCCACTTGCCCTGCAATATATCGTCTTTCCTCCTTATTCCCTCTCTCACCAAGAAAGCTCTCTCCAGAGTATAGAGCCGAGCTGCCGTAGTCCGCAGCGCCTTCTCATCCATCTCCACTCCTGTCGCCAGAGAAAACAGTTCAGCCATGACTTCAATCGTTATGGCCTCCCATGAGTGCTCGGTGTTGAACTTGCATATTCCGAGGGAATCAGCCAGGACACAGAGGTCCTGGTCCCAAATTACGAGAGGTGCCTTTTTATATGAGCTCGGTATACATGCTTCCTCGCTGCCAAACCTCTCCTTAGCGATTTCAGGGGTAGTTAACTCCGGTATCTCCTCGTAGGCAGCCATACCGCGCAGATGGTCGGCTCCTCTGGTGGAGGTCGCTGCCCCCAGTGCGTAACCTATGCAGGTTCTCACGTCCTGTGAGCCCTGGGTCATGCCTTTCGCATAACATGAAAGATATTTCTCTGCCCCCTTGCCGATTGTCTTAGCGGCTCTCACCCCACCCTCAGCCAGCACATCACCAAAACCCTCTCTCTTCGCTATTTTGTGAATCATCTGAATAGCTCCCTCGGCATTCCCCCAGCTGAGGTCAATCCCATCAGTATCTTTTTTTGTAATCAGCCCCTTCTCGTACCATTCCATAGCGGCGTTCAAGATATTTCCTGTTTCCATAATGTCCAGGGCGTAGTTATCGCATAAGTCAGTTATCTTGGCTAGAGCCCCAAAGTCAGAAATCAGGCAGCCACAGCCCAAGACTGACAGGTTTACGTACTCAACCTTTCCACCCTGAAGGCCTTCGTATGGCCCCTCCTTCAACACCCATGCTTGGTTACAGTGATGAGGACAGGCACTGCAGGACAACTCCTTAACAAAGTAGTCTCTCCTCAGCACCCTGTGGTGTATTTTTTGTATGTCGGGCCATTCGCTCGTCATTGAGTTCTTACACGGTTGCCACCCCCGCTGATAACAGAACATAAGAAGATGGGGAGTACCATAATAAGCTGCGCCTTTGTAGGCTCGGTTGTTTACGATTCGCTCAACAATTTCCTGTGAGAATTTAGCGAAGGCATCCGGATCGGCGACCTGTACCGCCTTTGTACCCCTTACGGCCACCGCCTTTAGATTCTTTGACCCCATGACAGTACCCACGCCCGGTCTAGCGGCAGCATGATAGCTATCAAAGATTACTTTAGTAAACCTTACTAAGTTCTCTCCCGCTTGCCCTATGGAAGCAACCTTGATTTCCGAGTCCCTGAGTTCTCTGTGGATACCATCCTCAGTAGCTTGGGTACCCTTGCCCCACAAGCCCTCTGCTGACCTGATTTCAACATGGTCGTTGTCTGCCCACAGGTATACCGGTTTATCTGCCTTCCCCTTAATGACGATATGGTCGTAGCCGGCCCGCTTCATCTCCAGGGCAAAATAACCCCCACTATTCCCGTCACCCAGTATCCCGGTAAGAGGCGATTTGGCAGAGACTTCTATCCTCCCGGACGAAGGGGCAGTTGTTCCCGATAGAGCGCCAGTACCAAAGACTACCACGTTCCCAGGGCTAAGAGCGTCAACCTCTGGCCCCACATTATCATAGACTATCCTGGAATTAATCCCTCTGCCACCCAGGTAATTTAGCCTCAGCTCATCACTTAATGGTTTCTTTTCTATCTTCCCCGAAGACAGGTCAACCTCAAGTATTGTCCCCATCCATCCGTACATGGTCAGCCTCCTTAAGACATATTCCAAGAGTTTGGCAGTTTTCTAACGAATAGTTTTCGAAGGTCTAAAATATTCTGGGCGATTTCAGTTCTATTAGCCGAAAAATCGACCTTATTGACTATGAGATTCCTGATTACTCCAGCGTCCTCCACCATGCCTAATAACACTGCTCCGATTACCCTGTTCTCGCTGAGGATAATCTTTCTGTATATCCTCTGTTGAGGTTCATAAAACTGTATCTCCTCGGCATTGCTATCACTTGTGCTGACCAAGCCGATTGTTGCCAATGGCAGTCCAAACAGAGTAGTGATATTCTCCACAAGCCCGCCCGGATAGGTCGCCATTTGCCCCACCATATTCAGTCCCGCTACTCTACCCTGGGTGGAAGCTAAACTCCAGCCAGGTAAAACCTCCAGTTGTTCGGTGATGATGTTTTTCCCCTCGGTGACATCACCCGCGGCGAAGATGTTTCCCAAAGTCGCCCGCATATATTCGTCAACTAAGACTCCTCTATGTACCCCTATATCACTACCCTGCAACCAGCTGATATTTGCATCAAGCCCTATATTAACAATCACCAAATCCGCTTCCAGTTCTTGCCCAGTATCCAGAATAACCACGCTCTTCCCACCCCTAGTCTCAATTCCCGTAACATTAACACCGCAAAGAGTCGATACTCCTCGAGACTGCATCTCACGTTCAATAACCTCGGCACAAAAAGCGTCAACGTTCCGAGGAAGTATGTGTTCCAAGCTCTCAAGGACGGTCAACCGTCCCCCGTCTCTACATAGAGCATCAGCCACCTGCAGACCGATAAATCCCGCCCCTATAACAACAATATCCCTGGCCGACTTGGCAAGTTCTGAGACCTTTTCTGCATCCCGCAGCGTCCACACCGAAAGAATATTACTGTCTCCAACAGGTTGACCGGGCAAACGCCTGGGGGAGGCACCCGTAGCAATAAGGAGGTTATCATAAGCGACTTGCCGGCCACTCTCCAGATGCACCAGTTGCTTCGATGGTTCTAACCCAATCGCTCTGTCACCGAGGATTGTGGCTACGCCATTTTCTTCATAGAAACGGCTATCAACAATAAACATCTGCTCTCTAGTTATTTCTCCGGCAAGATAATGCGTGATTGCCACTGGCGAATAAGCATTGCAGTCCTCAGCAGAGACCAAAGCAATATCACAATGCCTATCAATTTCTCTAATAGCCTTGAGAGCACTAAGCGCCGCCGCACTATTACCCACAATCACTTGACGCAGCATTTTGTCATATCACAATCGTAAAAACTAAGAGCGTTTTAAGCTCAAGTATATATGCCCCTCCCTACTATCTCCAATTGAGAATATACTTCTTTTATGCGTTCGGCAAAACTTCTTGTCTTATCGGTTATCTGCTCTTCCGGTTCTCTATACTCCAAAGCATTGCTCACACAGAAGCGCACACACTGTGGGTCACCATCACAGAGTTCGCATTTTACCGCCTTTTGCTCCCGCGGCGAAAATGAGATATTCCCAAAGGGGCAGGCCACTATGCACATCCTGCATCCGATACACTTCGTCTTCGAGACCTTGACTATACCGCTTGTTGCGTCCTTTGAAATCGCCCCGGTGGGGCATGCCTGGGCGCAGACAGGCGTATCACACTGAAAACACACTACGGGGAATCGGAAAAACTCGCGACCAAAACTGATTACCTTGACCCTTGACTGAGTCAAATCGAATGCCTTCACATTGGTAATGGCGCAGGCCATTTCACACAATCTGCAACCGTTACAGTTATCCGGATTGATGGTCAATATCTTAGCCACTATTTCTCCCTCCTTTTAGGCAATCTCAGAGAAGTCTGTTAGCAGATAACCTCCTCCTCGATTAGCCTGTTAATGTCGTCTGCAGGCATGCCCAAGAGTTCACCAAACACGTATTCGTTGTGCTCTCCAAACAGTGGGGCAGGGCGATAAACTCCGCCCGGAGTCTTGCTCATCTTCCAGAGCAGCCCGCCATACTTCTGCCTGCCTATCTCAGGATGGTCTACCTCGACAGCCCACCCCCTCTCATTGAGATGGGGGTCTTCGTCCAATCCCTTGTTGCTCAAAACGGGGGTGGCTGCCACTCCTACCTCTTGAAGGATATACATGACCTCATAGGCCGTATGAGTGATGGTCCACTCTTCGACCAACTTGTCCAGTTCTTCTTGATTTTCCCACCGGAGGAAGCCATCAGCAAACTTCTCGTCTTTACACCAATCGGGGTCGCCCAAGGCATGGCAAAATGCCTCCCATTCCTCCTCGGTAGCAACAGCAATGGCAACCCATTCCATTTCAGCCTGGCAGCGATAGCAGTTATGGGGTGCCATAATATAATCGTGATTTCCCATGCGGGTTTGTATCCTGCCGTTTAGAGTGTAATCCATAATCATCTGGGGTATAAAGCACATCAAGGCCTCCCACTGCGAGAGTTCTATGAATTGTCCCTCTCCCGTATTGTCACGGTAATGCAGGGCACTAAGCATAGCGAAGGCAGCGTGTGAGGCGGCTACCGGGTCTGCCCAGCTCATACCGGTAAAGTACGGCGGCTGGTCAGGAAAACCGCTAATCTCGGCGAGACCGCTAATATAGACCTGAGGCCTCCCGTAAGATATATAATTCTTGTACGGGCCAGTGGACCCATAGGGGGGCATGGAGATATATATAATGTCTGGTTTTATCTCTTTGACAACCTCATAGCCCAGACCTAACCGTTCTATCACCCCTACTGAGAAGTTCTCAATCATGATATCGCTAATGGCGATTATGCGCTTGGCCAGTTCAATTGCCTCGGGCTTACGCAGGTTAAGGGTAACACCCAGCTTATTCCGTGAGCACATGTTAAAGAAACCGGACCGGTTCTCCCCCGGTTGGTGGTCTGGCCCCGGCCAGGGAGGCAGACTCCTCTCTGTCTGTGTCGCCTTCCTGCTCTCAATCTTAATTACTCTCGCCCCCATTTCTCCCGCAAGCTTGGTTACTTGGGGACCAGCCCATACCCAACTAAAATCGGCAATCGTTACACCTTCCAGAGCCATCCTTCCCATAAATAACCTCCTTCCTCAAGGCGACAAAAGGTGCCAGCCGACTAAATAACCCCGGTCTCTTTCATCTTCACCAGGTCTTGCTTAGTGTAACCTAAACGCTTGCAGTAGATTTCCTCGTTATGCTCCCCCAGCAGGGGTGCCGGACGTTTTATTCTCCAGGGTGTCTTGGAGAGCCTATAGGGTGCGCCAGGATACTGCGCCGTGCCAATGACGGGATGCTCGATATCTATGAAGAACTCACGGGCCTTAAGATGGGGGTTATTGAGCAGGTCTTCGGCGTTGTTGGCCGGGGCAATGGGGACATGCTCTGCTTGGCCCATGTGAAACACTTCTTCCTTGGTATACTGACTCGACCACTCATTAAGCATGACCTCGAGGGCGTCGACGTAGCGGGCACGACTAAGACGGTCTTTGAACAGCTCTGAACTGGCCCACTCTGGATTTCCCATTGCCTTTACCAGATTATCAAAGTGGTGCTCCTCCAGGCACTGTGTATAAACCCAGCCATCCTTACAGCGTAGCGGCATCATGGGCGCCAAGAAGGGTGTTCTAAGCCCACCTATGATTTGTCCCTCAAAAGTCCAGTACTCAAATTGCATCTCCAATTGCCCGGCCATGCATTCTTGAACGGAGATATCCACCTGCTGCCCCTGCCCAATAAGCTTGCGAGCGCGCAGGGCACACATAGTGGCTAAGGCCCCAACTGTCCCCGCACTGAACAGGGATTGGCACCCGCCAGCCTTCACCGGCGGCAATACCGGCTCCTTATAAGTCTGTGTGGTTTGATAGCCAAAGCCACTCACATGATAGAGATTAAGTTCGCAGGCTTTGAAGTCTTTGTAAGAACCGTATTGCCCGAAGGGCGTAATCGAGGTCATGACCAGCTGGGGATTAACTGCTTCAAGGTCTGAGTATCGCAGACCGAGCCGTTCCATTACCTTGGGGGAATTGTTCTCCACCAGTACATCAGCTGCCTTGATAAGCTCCTTGAAGATACTTTTCCCGGTGGAGGTTTTAGGGTTAAGCGTAACTCCGAGCTTATTAGTATTGAGATAGGCAAAAAGCCCACTTCGCTCTATACCGGGGGTATCCCCGGCAAACGGCTCCTTCCTCCTCGCTTCATCCCCTACCCCTGGCTCTTCGACCTTGATTACCTCAGCGCCCAGGTCAGCTAGCAGCTTGGCACACTGAGGTGCTGATACGAAAGAACCAAACTCCACTACTTTTAAGTCAGCCAATGCCTGGTCCGGCATGACCAACCTCCTGTGGAAAATTATTGGTGACTATCGGGGTGAGCCACTATTTAACCCTACTGTTATAATATACAACCGGCGCGTGCTGGACAAATCAGCCGCACTTTATGGTTACCTGGTAACAATCATCTTACCAGGTAACCACAACGCTAGCTGGGGGAATATCATGACTATAGCCAGGCCTACCGCCTGAAGTGCCACAAAGGGTACTATGGACCGATATACATCCATCATGGTTACTTCCTTGGGCACAACACCCTTGAGATAGAACAAATTGAAACCGAAGGGGGGTGTCAGGTAACCCATCTCCATATTCATGACGTAGAGCACTCCGAACCATACGACATCAAAGCCCAGGGTCTTAATGATAGGGACAAAGATGGGACAGGTGACTAACATTATCCCTATCGGGTCGAGGAACATGCCAAGGATGAAGAAGATTAGCTGCATTCCAATGAGGATAAGCCAGCGATTCACCTCAAAGGCAATTATTATCTCTGTCATCAAATCGATGGCTCCCAACCCGACATAGATAGCGGTGAAAGTATGGGCCCCCAGGTAGATCCATATGCCCATACATGAAATCCGCAGACTGTTCAAGGATGCTTCCCGGATAATCCGCCAGCTAAACCGGCGGGTAACAATCAGAGCAATCACACTGCCTATGACACCCATACCCGCCGCCTCTGATGGGCTGGCTACCCCGAGAAAGATTGAGCCGAGAACCATAAGGACTACGAAAATAGGGAGGATTACTGCCCTTAGCGAGACGAGCTTGTCTCTCCAGCTGCCTCTCTCTTCGGGCGGCAACGGCGGACCCAGGCTTGGCCGCAGCCAACATCTCACACCAATATATATGCTGAACAAAGTAGCCAAGACGAATCCGGGAAATACCCCACCCATAAAGAGTTTGCCTACCGACGTCCCGGTTATGAGACCAAAGATGATGAACGTGATACTAGGCGGGATGAGGATTCCCAGTGCTCCACCCGCAGCGGTAGACCCCAGTGCAATATCCTTGCTGTAGCCACGCTTAAGCATAGCCGGCACAGCGATGAGTCCCATGGTGGCTACAGCCGGGGCGCTTATGCCAGCCATAGCCGCAAACACAGTACAGATA
>CAZMZA010000066.1:0-7550 GCA_964570635.1 uncultured Dehalococcoidales bacterium | reverse complement strand
ACATCGGTATGCTGACCCCGATGATTGCCGAGGAGCTACGTGAGGCGGAGAAGCTGTACCCTGAAACCTGGATTAGCGATGCCATCAAGGAAGCGGTTGCCCTTAACAAGCGAAGCTGGCGGTATATTTCCCGCATTCTGGAAAACTGGTCATCACAGGGCAGGAGCGATGGAACATATAGGAGAGATTCTGCGGAGAAGACAAGCCCAGATAAATACATCAAGGGCAAGTATGGACATATGGTCAGGCGCTGAAGAGCCAGAGGAGACCTCACCAAGCTCAGCCTGCCCCATTTGCCAGGGAGCCGGGTTCATTCACCCTCTTCTACCCTCAGGCAAGCCGGATTTCAGCCGGGTCATCCCCTGCCGCTGCACCCGGGACAAGCTGAATAATGAGCGCCAGACCCGCCTGCAGGAGTACAGCAATCTGGGGTCGCTGACTCGCTTTAACTTTGACAACCTGAACCCGCAGGGGAGAAGCCTGAACCAAGGCAACCAGGAGCAATTCAGCCGTGCTTACGAGGCAGCCAAGGCGTTTGCCGACCAGCCCGAAGGTTGGATGGTACTGGTCGGCCCCAGTGGCTGTGGCAAGACACACCTGGCAGCGGCTATTGCCAACCAGCGCCTCAGCCAGGGTCACCCGGCTTTCTTTATCAGCACCCCCGACCTTCTCGACCACCTCCGTTCTGCCTTCAGTCCCGGCAGCGAGATAGGCTACGACGAGTTCTTTGAGCAGGTGCGCAATGCCCCTCTCCTCGTCCTGGACGATTTGGGAGTCCAAACCAGTACCGCCTGGGCCCAGGAAAAACTGGACCAGTTGTTAAATCACCGCTTTAACTGTGGACTGCCAACGGTGATTGTTACCATCGTCCCCCTTGAACAGATAGAGGAAAGAATACGTACCCGCTTAACTGACCCTACACTGTGCCGGATATACCCGCTAGAGGATAAACAACCCTCACCATTAGAATACGCCAGCGGTCTGGAACTGGCATTGCTGAGAAATATGACCTTTGACAACTTTGACTGGAGGCGAGTAAATCTGCTACCGGAACAACGCCAGAACCTGGAGGAGGTATATCGCCTAGCACTTGAGTTTGCCAAATCACCTGACGGGTGGCTGGTATTGCAGGGTGTCAACGGCTGTGGCAAGACACACCTGGCAGCAGCCATCGCTAACCAGCATCTCCGGGCCGGCAGACCAGTCCTGTTCGTGGTAGTACCAGACTTCCTCGACCACCTCCGCTCCACCTTCATCCCGGAAAGTAAGGTGTCTTATGACCAGCTCTTCGAAAGTGTCAAGAACACCCCGCTGCTCATCCTTGACGACTTTGGCGAGCAGGCTACCACACCCTGGGCACAGGAAAAGCTTTACCAGGTCATCAACTATCGTTATAACGGCCGTCTGGCCACAGTAATCACCACCTGCTACTCGCTGGAGGAAATTGAGGCCCGCATCAGCTCCCGCCTGGTAGACCCCAAGATTAGCCTGGTATTCAACATCCGCGCCCCTGACTACCGTGGTGATTTGCAGCCCAGCCAGAGCTACAAGCAGGTACACCGCCGCGGCCGAAAAGCACGCTCAAGCTAACCAGACAGTATGAATTCTCCGAGGGAGACCGACCCTCGTTTACCATAATAATCCTTGTGCCGGTGTTGCACAGGTAGAGGCTTTCTTGTAAAATAGGGAAGCTCTTATCTAGAAAGAAACTCCGGAATGATAAATCTTCCTGTCCTAGTATTAAACTACAGCTACGCGCCGCTCAATATCTGCCAGGTGCGGCGGGCGGTAGTGCTAGTTCATCGAGGCAAGGCTGAGATGCTGGAGAACGGCTCAGGATTTATCCACTCAGCCAGTGATGTCTTTCCGGTGCCCTCGGTAATCCGACTGGCTTATATGATTAAGCGTCCTCATCCCCAGAGAAAGCTTACCCGCTTTGAGGTCTTCAACCGTGACCAGTACATGTGCCAGTATTGCGGTAAGGAGACTCGCCAGCTTACTCTGGACCACGTTGTTCCGCGCTACAGAGGTGGTGAACACAGCTGGGAAAACATAGTTAGTGCCTGCGCATCTTGCAATCGCCGTAAGGCAGGCAGAACACCTCGAGAGGCCGGGATGAAATTAATTCGTCCGCCCTTCCAGCCTCACGATGGCAGCCCGTTCTATATCCCCTACCAGTACCGAAATACCCGTCAAGAGTGGCAGAAATACCTTACCCTGTGAAAAAGCTTCTGAAGCTCAGCTCTTTTTCTGGTTCCCCGCCGCTTTATCTAAGGACTTACCCCCGACGACAACATCACTGACCGACAACTCAACAGTCACCCCGGTTTCCAGTTCAACCATTACTGTTTCCTTCAGCGGGTTAGTCCCGACCACTTTAGCTGCCCCCATTGGCGTGGACACTCGCTGCCCCTCTTTGGGCATTTCCCCCTTCATCTCGCGGTACTGCTCATTCTCGTAGAGCAAGCAGCACAGCAACCTGCCGCACACTCCCGATATCTTCATCGGGTTGAGCGGCAGATTCTGCTCCTTAGCCATCTTGATAGAGATGGGAGCAAACTCGCTGAGGAAACTGGCGCAGCATAGAGGTCGACCACACCGGCCGAAGCCACCGGTCAGCTTGGCTTCGTCCCTGGGTCCTACCTGCCGCAGCTCCACCCGCATCTTAAGACGGCTGGTCAACTCTCGAACCAGCTCGCGGAAATCCACCCGCTCGTCAGCACTGAAGAAAAAGGTGAGGCGATTCCCGTCAAGACTGTATTCCGCAGATATCAGTTTCATCGGCAAATCCAGCTTGGCAATCAGCTCGGCACACTCAGCCAGAGCTTCCCCTTCCTTAGCCGCCAGCTCCTCGGCATGCTCGATGTCCTCTGGCTCTGCCTTGCGTATTACCGGCTTCAGCGGCTCTTTCAGCTCGCTGGCCAATACCTGCTTGGGGGCGATGACCACCTGCCCCAACTCCAGACCTCGGGTAGTCTGAACCACCACGCAGTCGTTTGCCTCCAGTTCAATACCAGCCGCATCAAAGTAATATATCCTGCCCGCTCTTTTGAAGCGTACCCCAACTATATCAGCCATACTTCCTCCCTGGTATACCAAGCATTAATACCTCAAGTACCAGCCGTGGATTGGCGTTCAGCATAAGCTGCTCCTTGGCCGCCCGAATAGCGTCAATAAAGGTCTTCATCTGAGCCAGGCTATAACCCCTCGCCATCTCAACCAAGACAGCTTCAAAGTCAATATTGGTCATGCTATCACCACAACCCGCCTTGACCAGCATGAGGTCACGCCACCACTCAAGCCACAAGTCCAGTATCCCTTGAACTGAATCCCGGCTTCTCTGAAACATAGCGGCTAACTGGGCGACATAGGCGAAACGCTCCTCGTAATCGGCATTAATAACGGTGAGCAACCTGTCCAGATTTTCGGCACGCTGCTGGAGCAGCCCGTCATCAAAGGCAGCCGATAATGCCCACCCCAGACGACCATGGGACAGCCTGGCCAGAAAACCGGCTTTCGGCTGCTCAACACCCCAGTGACGGCAAAGGGCCTCTTCAACGTCACCGACTGATATGGGAGCCAGTTCCAGCCGTTGACAGCGGGAAATTACCGTGCTGGGCAATACCCCCTCGTTTGCCGTCAGCAACACAAAAACTGCCCTACCCGGTGGTTCTTCCAGGGTTTTCAGCAGACAGTTGGCCGCTTCACTGGACAGGGACTCAGCCCCATCAATGATAAATACCTTACAATTCCCCTCGAAGGGCGGCAGGCTTGAAGAGCGCTGTATCTCTCTAATCTGGTCAATGCTGATTTCCGCCCGGAACCTGGCCTCGGCTGAATCTCCGTTCTGAGTTAAACCTACAGTCTGAACATCAACATGCTTACCGGAGTCTATCTTCTTACAGGAGCCACACTTACCACAGGGGCGCTCCGCTGCCTCACAGTTCAATGCCTGGGCCAGATTTAGAGCCAAGGCCATCTTGCCTACGTGGCGGGGACCGACAAAAAGATAGGCATGCGCCAGACTCTGCCCCTCCAGACTACGCTCAAGCAGGGATACCGCTCTGCTCTGTCCCACTACCTGCCACATACCGAAACGCTCCGTCCCAGCATATCTAAACTAAATCACACTTTGTCAGGTCAGCCACCGTCTCTCGGCGCCGGATGAGCCGCGCCTTACCCCCCTCAACCAGGACAATAGCCGGCTTGAGCGAGGCATTATAGTTACTGGCCATAGGCAGGCAATAGGCACCGCAGTCCGGTATGGCGATTATGTCACCACCTGAAACCGGGGGCAGGGCAATGTCTCTGACCAGTATATCGCCCGACTCACAGAACTTGCCGGCAATGGTAACCCTGCCTTCCTCCTGCTCCGACATCCTGTTGGCCACCACCGCTTCATACTCAGCCCCGTACAGAGCGGGACGGATGTTATCCGCCATACCCCCGTCCACCGATACGTAGCGCCTGACACCGGGTATGTCTTTAACAGCACCTGCCCTGTACAACGCCACTCCCGCCTGCCCCACTATGGCCCGCCCCGGCTCAACGATAAGCCTCGGTAGTTCTAAACCCAGCTCCTGGCACTTGCCGACCACCTTCCCGGCTATCGCCCCGGCATAGAAACCGATGTCTGGCGCCGGGGAATCCAGCCTATACTGAATGGCAAACCCGCCACCGACGTTCAATTCCCTCAGCACAAAACCGTATTTTCGCGCCATTTCACCGGCAAAGTTCAGGGCAGACTCAATAGCCTCCTGATACGGCTCGGCAGTGTAGATAAGCGACCCCAGGTGAAAGTGCAGTCCTACCAGGTTCAGATTAGGTGCGGCTATAGCCTGACGCAAAGCCTCCCCAGCACTTAACAAGGGGAAGCCGAACTTGCTATCAACAACACCGGTAGCAATGTATTTATGGGTATGGGGGTCAACTCCCGGAGAAAGGCGCAGCAATATATCAGGTCTATGCCCCCCCTCTCCAGCCATCTCATTCAGCATGGCAAGCTCATGAAGATTGTCAACCACTATCCGACCGACGTGCCAGTCCAGAGCCTGGCTGATTTCCTCGGCCGACTTATTATTACCGTGGAAATAGACCTGACCTGCCGGGAAACCGACTGACCGGGCAATACCCAGCTCTCCCCCTGAGACTGCATCCAGCCCCAGCCCCTCCTCCATCAATACTAACACCAGGGCCCCGTTCATGAAGGCTTTACCGGCATAGATAACCGCAGCCTCTTTGTAACATCGGGCAAACTCACTCTTGAACTCGCGGCACTTACTGCGCAGGGTAAATTCATCAAAGACGTAAAGAGGCGTCCCAAACTCAGTGGCCAGTTCGACGCTGTCACAACCACCAATTATGAGATGACCTTGCTTACCGACTTCCGCAGTTAACGGAAATAGAGAAAGTCTGGATTCCATCTATCCCAATGTTACCAGTGCGCCAGCAATGAAGTCAATTTATCCGGCTATCTATCTCACCTCTTCAGGTTTTTACCTGCGTCAAGAAACACCCGGGGAAGCCCTAGAAGGGACAGGGCTAATAAACAATCCCCCAAATTGACACCCGACAAGGCCTATCGCTAGAATATGAGCTATACTCGAAGAAAGGGACAGCACGTTGTATCAGAAGACCACGCTAAAAAATGGCCTGCGTATCGTTACCGCCGGCATGCCGCATACCCGCTCGGTGTCTATATGTATCTTCATTGGTGTCGGTTCCCGATACGAGACCGAGGCCGAAGCCGGTATCTCCCACTTCGTTGAGCACCTTTGCTTCAAAGGCACACCAAAGCGACCGACATCCCGTGACATTTCAGAGGCCATAGAAGGCGTAGGCGGAATCCTCAACGGCGGTACCGACAAGGAACTGACCGTGTACTGGTGCAAGACGGCTCTGCCCCACTTCCCCTTAGCTCTGGACGTGCTGGCCGATATGCTTTTCCACTCCAAGTTTGACCCGCAAGAGATAGAAAGGGAACGTCAGGTTATCATTGAAGAGATTAATATGAGCCTGGACTACCCGATACAGCGGGTTGACATGCTCATCGACGAGCTCCTGTGGCCGAACCACCCCCTGGGACGCGATATAGCCGGTAGCAAGGAAACGGTTGCCGCCATCACCAGAGACAAAATGCTTGACCACCTTCAGTCCCAATACCTACCCAGCAGAACTGTAGTCAGCATCGCCGGTAACATCCAGCACCAGGAGATGGTAGCGGCTGTCAGCCAGGCCTTCGGCGGATGGACCAACTCCCGTACCCCTTCCCGGTATCTGGCTTATGAGGCAGGAGTGCCCCAGCAGCTGCGTGTCGAGACC
The DNA here is from genome assembly GCA_964570635.1 of uncultured Dehalococcoidales bacterium. Classification (GTDB taxonomy): domain Bacteria; phylum Chloroflexota; class Dehalococcoidia; order Dehalococcoidales; family CAYYQY01; genus CAYYQY01. Next base: position 1,229 of record CAZMZA010000066.1, on the reverse strand, counting down.
AGGGACACCGAGCAAGCGCACCTCTGCCTGGCAATACCCGGGCTGTCAATCCTCCACCCCAAGCGCTTCGCCCTCGACCTGCTTGACATTATCCTGGGACAGGGCGCAAGCAGCCGCCTGTTCACTGAAGTAAGGGATAAGCTGGGGCTAGCCTACAGCATCCATAGCTATGTAGAGCACTTCCTTGACTCAGGCTCGCTTACTATTTACGCCGGAGTAGAGCCAGGCAACCTAGCCACAGCCGTCAAGGCCATACTGGAACAGCTCAACGGCCTCAAGGAACCAATGCCTGAACCTGAACTGCACAAGGCTAAGGAATTCTCAAAAGGACGCCTGCTACTACGCATGGAGGATAGCCGCAGCGTTGCCGGCTGGGTAGGAGGGCAGGAGGTTCTGACGGGAAGCATCCTGAGTGTTGAGCAGGTCGAGTCCATAATTGACGTAATTAGCGCTGAGGAACTTAACCAGTTAGCCCGGGAGCTAATAGTGGGTAATCAGCTCCGCCTGGCTGTGGTCGGCCCGGTCACCAGCCACGAGTCCCTTGAGGAACTGATAAAACTATGAACTAGCCGTCGGCTGAGCCGCTTTATAGTAACTCGGAAAAACTAATATCCCCTTCCTCTCGATGAGGGGAAGGGGATATAGCTACTCTAAACTAGCCAGCCTTTAGTACTCCATGCCACCTGGTGGCATGGCCGGAGCCGCTTTCTCCTTCTCGGGGATGTCGGTAACCAGCGCCTGAGTGATTAGAATCATATTGGCGACGCTAGCCGCATTTTCCAGGGCGGACCTAACCACCTTCATCGGGTCAATAATACCCTTGTCCACCATATCACCAAAGTCACCAGTCACAGCATCGAAACCGACCCCTGCTGGACTCTTCTTAACTGCGTCCACTATCACCGAACCATCTTGACCGGCATTGGTAGCAATCCACCGAATCGGCTCCTCCACAGCCTTCCTGACCACATTAACCCCGGTAGCCTCGTCACCACTAACCTTCAGCTTACTCAGAACCGGAAGAGAATTGAGCAGGGCGACACCGCCACCAGGCAGAATACCCTCCTCAACGGCTGCCCTGGTAGCCGACAACGCATCCTCAACCCGGTGCTTCTTCTCCTTCAGCTCAACCTCGGTAGCCGCTCCCACCTTGATTACAGCCACTCCGCCTACCAGCTTTGCCTGTCTCTCCTGGAGCTTCTCCCGGTCAAAATCAGAAGTACTCTCCT
>CAZMZA010000065.1:0-7865 GCA_964570635.1 uncultured Dehalococcoidales bacterium | reverse complement strand
CATCTAGGCTATGGCGGCAGGTGGCTACGGAGGTGGCTAGAGGGTATCCTGATATAGAGCTGGAGCACATGCTGGCAGATTCCTGTGCCATGAGGCTAATTCAAAACCCCACATATTTTGACGTTCTGGTTTCCGAGAATATGTTTGGTGATATTCTTACCGATGAGGCATCAATGCTGGCTGGCTCAATGGGGATGCTGCCCTCAGCCAGCCTGGCTGGGGTGCCAAAGGAAGGGGTCAATATATTCGGCTTGTATGAACCGATTCATGGCAGTGCCCCTCGCCGTGCTGGACTGGATATGGCTAATCCCATCGCTATCATTCTCAGTGTTGCCATGATGCTACGCTACTCCTTTGGCTTAATAAAGGAGGCACAGGCTATTGAGAGCGCTGTTGATAAGGTATTACAAGAGGGTTATCGCACCTATGATATAATGGATGAAGGTAAAATAAAGGTGGGGACAAAGGAGCTGGGAGATTTAATTGCCGGGAAGGTGGGAGGCTAAGAATTGTCATCAGTCCAACTCTACGACACGACACTCCGGGACGGAGCACAGCGAGAGGGTATCTCCTTCTCGGTGGTGGACAAGATGGACATCACCCGGAGGCTTGACAGGCTGGGCATCCACTTCATAGAAGGCGGCTGGCCTGGTTCCAACCCCAAGGATGCCGAGTTCTTCGATAAAGCACGCAGCCTGAGTCTGTCTCACTCCGTGCTGGTTGCCTTTGGCAGCACCAGAAAAGCAAAAGGTAAAGCCGAGACCGATGCCAACCTGCTGGCTCTGGCCGGGGCCGGAGTAAGGGCAGTTACTATTGTCGGCAAGAGCTCCGAGCTGCAGGTAACCCAGGTGCTGGAGACCAGCCTGGAAGAAAACCTGAGCATGATTGCCGACTCCATCCGTTATCTCAAGACAAGGGGGCTGAAGGTTTTCCTTGATGCCGAGCACTTTTTTGACGGCTTCAAGGCTAATGCCAGTTATGCCCTGCGCGTGCTGGAGGTAGCCAGCGAAGCCGGGGCTGACTTTCTGGTGCTCTGTGATACCAACGGCGGAACACTGCCCAACGAGGTAACGGCCGCCATTAAGGCAGTCAAGAAGATGACGGACGTACCCCTGGGCATACATGCTCACAACGATGCTGAACTGGCGGTAGCCAATACGCTGGCCGCCGTCCAGGCCGGTGTCAGCCAGGTTCAGGGTACCATCAATGGCTACGGCGAGCGCTGCGGCAATGCCAATCTCTGTTCTATTATCCCGGCCCTGAAGATTAAGATGGGCATTAACTGCGTTACCAACGAGCAGCTGGCTAAACTGACCGAGGTAGCACACTACGTCAGCGAAATGGCTAATCTTATCCCCGACCCCTTCCTACCCTATGTTGGCTCCAGCGCCTTCAGCCATAAGGGGGGGCTGCACGTCTCCGGCATCCAGAAATGGGCCGATAGCTATCAGCATATAGACCCGACCAAGGTAGGCAACCAACCGAAAGTCCTGGTATCTGAGCTATCAGGCAGAGGCAATATCCTGTACAAGGCAAGGGAAAAAGGCATTGATTTGCCGCCAAAAGGTAAAGAGGCACAGAAGTTACTGGAACAGGTCAAGCTGCTGGAAAGCCGTGGCTTCCAGTACGAGAATGCTGAGGCGTCCTTTGAGCTGCTGCTCCACCGGGCTAAACCCGATTACCAGCCACCCTTCGAGCTGGTTGACTTTATGGTGGTGGTAGAGAGGAGACGGCGGCCGCCTACGCAGAAGACCCCGGCGGAGGACACGCTGTCGGAGGCGATGATAAAAGTAAAGGTAGGCAGTGAGGTATTTCACACCGCAGCTGAAGGTAACGGGCCGGTTAGTGCCCTGGACCAGGCACTGCGTAAGGCTCTGCTTCAGTTCTACCCCAGCCTGACCCAAGTAAGGCTGGTTGACTATAAGGTCCGTATCCTTGAGGAAAGTGTGGGCACAGGCTCTTCCGTCCGTGTCCTTATTGAGTCCAGCGACGGCGTCGAGGGATGGAGAACGGTAGGCAGCTCAACCAACATCATAGAGGCTTCCTGGCTGGCTTTAGCCGATAGCCTGGAATACTGGCTCATAAAGGGAAAAGGGGGATGAGCAATGGAGGAGATTAAGGTAACTTGGGGTTTCGCCTGGGCTCTGTGGTGGAGGATGATGCTTATCGGCCTGGCATTCTCAGCTGTAATCTGGCTAATCATGTTTCTGGTGGCCGGGGCAACGCTTCTACCTTTCCTGGGCGTCCTGGGCGGCTCCTAGACATTGTTCGGTTGATTTATTCTTCGGGGTGTGATAACCTTTAGCTTGAAAAGGCAGTGACGGAGACGAGTAAGGGAGATAACGGACACCCAGCGAATCTGGTAAGGGTGGAAGCAGATGTGTCCGCCCCCTGAAAATCCCTCCTGAGCCACCAACCGAACGGCAGGTTAATTGGTCTGCCCAGTAGGCTTGGGCGGTTTCGTCAACCGTTATCCTTGACGAGGGCATATGGGTGCCCTGAAAGAGCGCCCCTGCCTCGGGCAGGGGAAGTGGGGTGGTACCGCGGGTATGATAAATCTCGTCCCTACAAGACGAGATTTTTTATTATATAAAAGGTGGAGGTCATGTTTCGTCCGGTAACGAGCCGAGTGAGTTTCCCGCAGGTTGAGGAGGGTATCCTCAGCCTGTGGAAGAAGAACAAGGTCTTTGAGCAGAGCGTGGAAGCTCGCCGCGGTAAGCCGCGCTTTGTCTTTTACGAGGGACCACCGACCGCCAACGGTAGCCCCGGCATACACCACGTGCTATCCCGCGTCTTCAAGGATATTATTCTGCGCTACCAGGCAATGAAGGGCTGTTATGTGCCGCGCATCGCGGGCTGGGACACGCACGGGCTGCCCGTGGAACTAGAAGTGGAAAAGGAGCTGGGACTCTCCAGTAAGGCAGCTATTGAGGAGTTTGGCATCGACAAATTCAACGCCCGCTGCCGGGAAAGCGTCTTCCGTTACCTCAAGGAGTGGGACGCCATGACCGAGCGCATTGCTTTCTGGCTTGACCTGGAACACCCCTACATCACCATGGATAATACCTACATTGAAAGCTGCTGGTGGGCGCTAAAGCAGATGTGGGACAGGGGGCTGATATATCAGGGTTATAAGGTTACGCCTCATTGCCCGAGGTGCGGCACCTCCCTCAGCTCCCATGAGGTCGCCCTGGGCTATCAGGACGACATTGAAGACCCGTCGGTCTATATCAAATTTAAAATCGACCAAAAATCCTTGACCAGCCTGAGCCAGAAGCTCGGACCCGGGTTCTCCCAGGACAAGCCCGCCTACCTGCTTGCCTGGACAACTACCCCCTGGACACTGCCGGGGAATACCGCCCTGGCCGTAGCCGCCGATGCTGAGTACGCAGTGGTAGAGCTAGACAACGAGTACATCATGATGGCCTCACGCTTACTGGGAACAGTCGGGCTTGATACCGCCAGGGTAGTGGACAAGGTGGACGGTGGTGAACTGGCAAAGCTCAGGTATGAGCCGCTCTTTAATCCGCATGAGTTCGGCGTGGAGCGCAGGCGTTTCCAGACACGCTCAGAACTGCCCCTTCAGGAGCCAAGTGAGACGCTGACTTACCCCGTGATTGCTACCGATTTCGTCTCGATGGAAGAGGGCACAGGAATAGTCCACATTGCCCCTGCCTACGGTGAGGTTGACTATCAGGCGGGGGAGGATAATGACCTGAATTTTGTCCACACGGTGGACTTGGAGGGTAACTTAACGGGCAGCTACCCCTTCTCCGGTAAGTTCGTCAAAGAAGCTGACCCGCTGATATTAGATGACTTGAACTCAAGGCACCTCCTTTTCCGCAGTGAGACCATCCGCCACACCTATCCCTTCTGCTGGCGCTGTGAGGCACCCCTGCTCTACTACGCCAAGCAGACCTGGTATATCAGGACAACGGCGGTGAAAGACCGGCTCATTGCCGGCAACGCTGAGATAAACTGGTACCCGGAGCACATCAAGTATGGTCGGTTCGGTGACTGGCTGGAGAATAACGTTGACTGGGCATTCTCCCGGGAGCGCTACTGGGGCACACCGCTCCCGGTATGGCGCTGCGAGACCTGCGGTCACCATGAGTGTGTCGGCGGCCTGGAGGAGTTAAAAGGTAAGACCGGGCTGGCCGGACTGAGAGAGCCGCTGGACCTGCACCGCCCCTATGTTGATGAGATAACCTTTGCTTGCTCTCAATGCGGGGCCAAGATGAGGCGGGCACCCGAGGTAATTGACTGCTGGTTTGACTCAGGGGCCATGCCCATAGCCCAGTGGCACTACCCCTTTGACAACGAGACCCTGCGTGAGGACGGGCGATTCCCCGCCGATTATATTAGCGAGGCAGTTGACCAGACCCGCGGCTGGTTTTACAGCCTGCACGCCATCTCCACCCTCCTCTTTAATCAGCCATGCTTTAAGAATGTCATCTGCCTGGGGCATATCCTCGACGCCAAAGGGGAAAAGATGAGCAAAGCCAGGGGGAATGTGGTCGAGCCCGCAGCAGTGATTGACAAGTACGGTGCTGACGCCCTGCGCTGGTACTTCTTCACCAGCTCGCCACCGGGTAATGTCCGCCGCTTCTCGGAAAAGCTGGTCTCTGAAGTAAGTCGCCGCTTTTTATTGACGCTGTGGAATACCTATTCCTTCTTCGTTACCTATGCCAATATTGACCGCTTTGTCCCCGCTCCCGGGGGAGCTGCACCACAGCCCTCGGAGCTTGATAAGTGGATAATATCTGAGCTCAACCGACTCGCCGGTGACGTGGACAGGGCCCTGGAAAGTTACAGCCCGACCGAGGCGGGAAGGAAGATAGAAGGCTTTGTCAACGACCTATCCAACTGGTACGTGCGCCGCAGCCGGCGGCGGTTCTGGAAGAGTGAAAATGACGCCGACAAGCTTTCGGCCTATACCACACTCTACGAGTGTCTGGTCACACTATCCAAGCTACTGGCTCCGTTTACTCCCTTCCTGGCCGATGAGCTGTATCAGAACCTGGTCTGCTCCGTATTCCCTGAGGCGCCAGGCAGCGTACATCTGGCCGATTTCCCGGTGGCCGATGCCAGCAAGATTGACGAGCAGCTAGCCGCTGACACCCAGCTGGCGATGAGAATATCAAGCCTGGGGCGGGCGGCACGGAGCCAGGCTGGCATAAAGGTGCGTCAACCGCTGGCTAAGGTCGCCATTGAAGTGAGTTCCAGGCGAGACAGGGAAGGCCTGAAGCGTGTTACCCCTCAGGTATTAGACGAGCTCAACGTGAAAAGCCTGGAGCTGGTCGACAGTGCCGCCGAGCTCAACAATAAGGGTTATGTGAGTGCCTCGGAAGGGGGTTATTCAATAGCTATCCTTACTGAAATCCCCCCGGAACTGGCGGCTGAGGGGTTGGCTCGGGAGGTAGTGCACCGCCTGCAGACAATGCGCCGCAGTGCCGGTTTTGACATCGCTGACTACATTACCACCTACTACCAGGGAGACGCCTACATCAGCCAGGTAATGGAGGGTTTCGCTGACTATATCAGGCAAGAGACGCTATCCCGAGAGCTAACTGAAGGAGTGCCAGAAGAGGGTGCCTTTACCGAAAGGCACAAACTGGGTGACCATGAGGTATCTCTAGGCGTGAAAAGACTGGAGTAGCTTAGGGCGGCGGGCTTGCGGCAAGCACCGCACTGGTAGTATTTTCGGTATCGCCCCGCCAGAAGGTTATCTCTACTTCCTCCCCGACTTCGCCGGCATGTATCGCCTGAACCAATGCCTGGGCACCGGTAATTCCTTGACCACCGAAGCTAGTAATGACATCACCGGGACTTATTCCGGATGCAGTGGCGGGACTGTTCAGGGCCACCTGGGTAACAAATGCCCCGCTATCCACCGCCAGATTATATCTAAGAGCCAGCCACTGGTCTACGTCAGACACCACTATACCGAGCCAGGGGCGAACCACATACCCCTTCCAGATTAACTCCTCAATAATAGGAATTGCCGTTCTGGTACTTATGGCATAACCCATACCCTCGACTCCGACGGCAGCAATCTTGACACTGGTAATGCCGACTACCTCCCCGCTCATATTCACCAGCGGTCCGCCACTGTTACCCGGGTTGATAGCGGCACTGGTCTCAATAAGGTCGTCAAGCGTCTGCCCCGAGGTCACCGGTACCGAGACTCCCACCCGACTAACAATTCCCTGCTTGGCGCTTATCCCCAAGCCGAGCGAGTTGCCGACAGCCAACACCCACTCTCCAACCCTCAGCTCAGAAGAACTCCCTACGTCAACGCTTACCAAGTTTTGGGCATCTACCTTAAGTACAGCCAAATCACTGAGGGCATCGGTACCTACGACGCGTGCTGAGAAAGTCCGGTCATCAGCCAGGGTTACGGTGATGGTCTTGGCCCCTTGCACCACGTGGTTGTTGGTTACGATATACCCATCCCCATCAATAATCCAACCGGAGCCCGCGCCTTCCTGGGTAAAGGGGCGGTTGAATACGTCATAAGTTACCACCTCGGTATTGATGGCTACCACAGCCGGCCTGACCTTAGTCACGACCGAAACAAAATCGGGTAGCGGAGGGTTTCCATCCTCTACGGGAGGCAGTGTCCAGTCCGGGTTAGCCGGAGCAGTTACGTCGGGGGGCGAAGGGGCAGGTGATGGGGTCTCAACATAAACACAGCCAGCCCCCAGGCAAAGGCTCAGGACCATAGCAAGACAGACCAGCAGATATTTTATGCCTGACCACTTCATTGCAGTTTGATTGTAGCACAGGAATGAAATGGGGGCAAGAGAATGCCGGGTGACCTCTGTATAGACAGAAGTCCCCCTCTCCTCGGCGAGGAGAGGGGGACTTGAGGTCAAGAAACGACCTGCGCTGAAGGGCGGTATATGACACCAGCCCCTCTAGTGCTATTAGGTCACAGGTACCTCGGGCAGATGAGCCAGCGCCTCCTTCACCTTTGCCTCGGGATACTCAAAATCTTCCAGCTTTCCCGAGAGATAGGCATCGTAAGCGGCCAGGTCGAAGTGCCCGTGCCCACTATGAGCTATCAGGATTGTTTTAGCTTCACCCGATTCCCGGCACTTGATGGCTTCATCAATGGCCACCTTGAGGTCATGACATGGCTCCGGGGCGGTAATAATACCCTCGGTGCGGGCAAAGGTTACCCCGGCCTTAAAGGTTTCTGTCTGGTGCTCTGCCCTGGCCTCAACCAGACCTAGTTTGTAGAGGTGGCAGATGATGGGTGCCATCCCGTGGTAACGCAGTCCCCCGGCATGGAGTGGTGGGGGGATAAACTCATGACCCAGAGTGTACATCAGGACTATAGGGGCAAGCCCAGCTATGTCTCCAAAGTCCCAAGCGTAGAGACCCTTGGTCAGAGTGGGACAGGCTTGAGGCTCAACGCAGATAATGCGCATATCTGGTTTCTTCCCGCTAATCTTATCCCTGATCCAGGGCAGGAACTGCCCGGCGAAGTTTGAGCCGCCACCGACGCAGCCGACAATAATGTCAGGATAGGCGCCGGCCATCTCCATTTGTTTCCTTGTTTCCTCGCCAATGATGGTCTGGTGAAGTAGGACATGGTTAACGACACTGCCTATGGAGTACTTGGTGTCATCGTTGGCGAAGGCATCCTCACATGCTTCGCTAATAGCGATTCCCAGGCTTCCAGGATGCTCAGGGTTTTCAGCAAGCAAACGCCGTCCCACCTCGGTGTCCGGACTGGGGCTGGGGACAACCTTGGCTCCCCAGGTCTCCATCAGGATGCGGCGGTAGGGCTTCTGGTGGTAGCTTACATTGACCATGTAGACCTTGCATTCCAGACCGAAGAACGCGCAGGCCATAGC
>CAZMZA010000064.1:0-7949 GCA_964570635.1 uncultured Dehalococcoidales bacterium | reverse complement strand
GGTCATGGTTCTGGGCGAAGACCACAAAATGTTGAGCCGGGATGTCTCTGGAAGAGACGCCATGCCTCCGCTGGTGGTAAGGGGAATACTGCCCGGAATAGACAAAACCTTCCTGAAATGCCTTGACCAGGTGTTGAAGCTGACCGTAGTCCTGGTAATAGCCAGCCTGCTCACCGGTCAGCAGTACGTGAAGGGAATGATGAAAATCATCGTTCCACTGTGCATCCAGTCCGAAACCTCCTCGCTCGCGGGGACGGATAAGCCGGGCATCATTGGCGACACTCTCGCCGATTAGATACGCTTTACGTTCTAACCTCTCTGTCTGCTCGTGGAACGATACAGCAAGCTCTTCTAAAAAGGGATAGGACGAAATATCCAATATGGCATGGAGCGCATCAAGCCGGAGGGCATCAATATGAAACTCGTCGAGCCAGTAAACGGCATTCTCTATAAAAAAGCGGCGTACCTCATCGCTGTGGGGGCCGTCAAAATTGATGGCAGCCCCCCAAGGCGTCTGGTAGCGGTCAGTGAAATAGGGACCGAAATCAGCCAGGTGATTTCCCTCAGGACCGAGGTGGTTGTAGACCACATCCAGTATGACTGCCAGTCCTTGCTGATGGCAGGCATTGACCAGGAGCCTCAGTCCCTCCGGTCCCCCGTAAGAATTCTGCACGGCAAAGGGGTACACACCGTCATAACCCCAGTTACGGTCTCCCGGGAACTGGGCCACGGGCATGAGTTCCACGGCGGTAATGCCCAAGTCTTTTAGCTCATCCAGATGAGGTATGATGGCATCAAATGTCCCTTCCCCGGTAAAGGTGCCCACGTGGAGTTCGTAAATAATGTACTCCTGGAGTGACCGGCCAGACCAGCGGCTATCCTCCCAGTCGGAATGAGATGCCACTACCTGCGAAGGGCCGTGAACACCCTGGGGCTGGAATCGGGAAGCCGGGTCAGGGCGCTCTTTTTGACCATCCAGCCGGTAAAAATACCGGCTCCCTGGCTCCACGCCCTCAGCAATTGTCTTGTGGTAGCCCTGAGCATCCTTTTCCAAAGACAGTATCACCTCTCCTGGCGAGACGACATGAATGTCCACCTTTTGAATAAGGGGTGCCCAGACCAGGAACTGGCAGCGTCCGTCTCCCAAATAGGTAGCACCAAGGCGGTTCTTCAGAATCATGGCTATCTCCCATTGCTCTTGAAGAACACGGTCGCCAGAGGTGGTACAGTGATATTGAGCGAGTAGGGGCGACCGTGCCAGAGAACCGGTGCCGCTTCTACCTCACCCAGATTGCCTTGACCACCGCCCCCGTAATGCCTGGCATCACTGTTGAGGAGCTCCTTCCAGGAGCCACCACGCGGAGCCCCTACCCTGTAGTTGAACTGAGTCATCGGGGTGAAGTTGCAGACTACAAGCACGATGTCGCCTGTTGACTTCCCTTTACGGGTGAAGCTAATAATGCTGTGCTCAACGTCGCTACCAGCAATCCATTCAAAGCCCGCTGGCTCGCAATCGAGTTCATGGAGTGCTGGCTCAGTCCGGTAAAGATTGTTAAGGTCCTCAATCCATTTCTTTATCTCGGCGTGTCGCTGGTATTCAAGGAGATACCAGTCCAGGCTCCCGTCGTGGTGCCATTCTCGCCACTGGCCCAACTCCGCCCCCATAAAGAGCAGTTTTTTTCCAGGCTGGGCATACATATACCCCACAAGCAGCCTGAAATTGGCAAACTTCTGCCAGTCATCACCGGGCATCTTGCCCAAGAGTGAACCCTTGCTATGCACCACCTCATCATGGGAAAGGGGCAGAACGAAATTTTCTGTGAAAGCATAGAGCATACGGAAGGTAAGCCCATTATGGTGGTATTTCCTGTAGACGGGGTCCTTGCTCATGTACTCCAGCGTATCGTGCATCCAGCCCATATCCCATTTCATACCGAAGCCCAGACCGCCGACATAGGTGGGACGAGATACCATTGGCCAGGCGGTGGACTCTTCAGCGATAGTCTGAACATCGGGATAATTTTTATAGACTTCCTCGTTAAAACGCCGCAGGAGAGCAATTGCCTCCAGGTTCTCCCGTCCCCCATACTTGTTAGGCATCCATTCCCGGTTATTCCGGGAGTAGTCCAGATAGAGCATCGAGGCAACAGCATCGACTCGTAGCCCATCCGCATGGTACTTATCCAACCAGAAAAGAGCGCTACTGAGAAGAAAGTCCTGCACCTCCTTCCGACCATAATTAAAGATATAGCTGCTCCAGTCAGGATGGAAGCCCTTCTGCGGATAGGCATGCTCATAAAGGTGGGTTCCATCAAAGAAGCCCAGCCCGTGTTCATCAGTGGGAAAGTGCGAAGGTACCCAGTCCAGAATCACGCCAACACCATGCTGGTGCAGGTAGTCAATCAGGTACATAAAATCCTGCGGCGTGCCATATCGGCTAGAGGGTGCAAAATAACCTGTGGTTTGATACCCCCAGGAGCCGAAAAACGGGTGCTCCATAACCGGGAGAAACTCTACATGAGTAAAGCCCATCTGGTTAGCATATTCGGCAAGCTGCAAAGCCAGCTCCCGGTAGGTAAGGGAGCGGTTATCTTCTTCCGGCACTCGTCTCCAAGAGCCCAGATGCACTTCGTATATGGCTATCGGGGCACCTAGAGTGTTGCGCTCATGCCGCTTCTTCATCCACTCCTGGTCTCCCCAATCATATTCAAGGTCCCATACAATAGAAGCTGTTTTGGGCGCTGTTTCACAGTAAATTGCCAAAGGGTCAGCCTTATCCACCTTATAGCCTTTATAGCGGGAGGCGATGTGATATTTATATAGGGCACCCTTGCTCACCCCCGGTACAAACCCTTCCCATATTCCTGACTGCCCTCGGGGTTGCAAGTGATGGCTGGTCCTGTCCCAGCCGTTAAAGTCACCAACAACTGACACCTGCTTGGCATCGGGGGCCCAAACGGCAAAGTAAGTCCCTGCCTGATGATTAACAGTCAGTGGATGTGCCCCCAATTTGTCGTACAAACGGAAGTGAGAGCCTTCATTAAAAAGGTAGAGGTCGTCTTCCGTCAACAGGACCACTTCTGATGACACTGGCTGATTTTCTGCCTCGGCAGACGGCTTTCGGACTGATTTGTCCGACGCTTCTTTCTTTGCCATCACTGCTGCCTCCCGTGCTTCCGAAGGAGGTTGATAACATGTAGTGTATCAAGTACCTGAGGCATTTGGCAAAACTCATCAAACCTGTATCTCGCTTTGCCCCGCCAGTTGGGATATATATCGTGTATGGCGGGTATGTTCTGGGGCTGAGTCTCCAGCCACAGGTCCTCCAGATTGACAAGGACTATCCTAGCCGGGCTCTCCGCCAAAAACGACAGGCAGGCTTTGAGAGCAGGAAGGGCATCCACATCGGCTTTTTTAAGCCAGCCTTTTCGTTCTAGAAAAGTGCCTAGAGCTTTTATGACACCTCTGCGGCTTTTCTCTTCCTTTCTTGTAGCCTCTTTGTCTAAAAGGCCGAGCTTTGCCCAATTTTTTATATCCAGGCCCTGCCAGAAAGAGGCGAAGGGGGGCATATCATGAGTGTTGAGGCTGGCAACACAATCACCCGGCAAAGGAGGAAGCCCCTTTTGCGGGTTTGTGGCAAGTTCATAATGCAGTACATACATCGGATGGAAGCCGTGTTTCTTCATAGCTGGTCTGATATATGAAGGCACCGTGCCCAGGTCCTCACCAACTATAACAGTCCTGTTACGGTGTGATTCAAGGGCTAAAATGGCGTAGAGCTCCTCAGCCGGGTAGCGCAGATAGGTTCCCTGGCTGGCTTTCATTCCATTCGGAATACAGAAGAGCCGGTGGAGGCCCATAACGTGGTCAAGGCGAAGAATACCCGCGTGCTTCAGGTGATGGCGCAGATAGCTAATCACGTATCGGTAACCCTGTTCCCTGATTCTTTCAGGGTGTAAAGGTGGGAATACCCAGTTTTGTCCCTTAGTGAAAACAGCATCCGGCGGTGCACCAGCCGAAACATCTGAAACAAACGCTTCACGTTCACGCCACACGTCATAGCCGTCAGGGTGTACTCCCAGTGGCAAGTCCAGATACAGCTGGATATCTCTACTCCTGGCTTTTTCTGAGACACTTTCTATTTGCTGGTGGGTCAGCCACTGCACGTATAGATGATACTGCCTGTTTGCCTCATTGTAATCAGCTTCGCTTAAGACACCGTCCCGAACTGGCTGCGGCCAGGACTGCCATGAGGTGCCCTGTTTCTCACCGGTAGCCCGGAAGCGAGCGTAGTCATCAACCACCGGATTTGCCTCGGTGAAATGCCTGAGGGTTTCAAGTCGGTAGGATTCGTGACTAAAAAAGTAATCGCAGAGTTCCTGCAGGAATCTGCGTTTCAGTGCCATCTGCCGCTGATAGTCCACCAGGTTTGAATTCTGTAGAGCCTTAACCTCGTTTTGGAGGGATAGCGAGGCCAGGAGAGACTGTGCCGGAGGACACTCCCGCAGCTCTGGAACTCGGTTCACATCCAGGTAAAACTCATTCCATAGCAAGCGGCTGGCTGGAAGATAAGGGCTGGGCTCATAGACATCATTCAGGAAGATGGGCAGCAAAGGCAGGGTAGCTATGACATCACCCCCCATGCCACCAGCCCAACTCATCAATTCTTCTAAATCAGATAAGTCGCCGCTCCCCCAGCTACGCTCTGCCCGTAAGGCATATAAAGGAAGAAAAACTCCCCAACTCCGTTTTTTTAGCTCCGCTGGAGGAGTATAAGCCTTAAGAGGTGCTGAAATGAGGAGACTTTCTTCGAGTCTCCCGGGCAGTTCCAGAGTGAGCCGGTGATACCCCCAGGGCAGCCTCTCTGGCAAAATAAGCTTTTTTATCACATATTGTGTCCCCTCTACCTCTGCCGCCTCAACGGCTGCCGGGTCGGCTCCGGACCATTCCCAGTCCCGCTGTTCACCGCTCTCCATCTCCAGGTGGCAGTTCAAGGAAGCTTCCGAAATAGCTGAGGGAAGTCGCACTTCTATTACTGCCGGCCCGCCACCCCAAGTTACAAATACCGGTTCCAGCAAGCGCTGCCATATTGACTGCCGCTGTTCCCGCCATGCCAAGGGGACATCTTGCAGAGTGGCAACTGGAGCTCCTAATGACCTGAGTAAAGCCAGCAGTGATTCGGTAGAGGCCTTTTGCCGATGGTGATACACATCATAATAAGCCGTCTGTATACCATAGAGGCGAGATAGCTGGTTGAGAAAACTGATGCCAGAGAAGCCCCCCATTCTTCAGCCTTCTTTCTTAGCTTTTCCCCTAGCCTCTTTGGCCGGCTTACCAAGCTTCTGCTTTGTTTCATCGGCAACCCCGGCCGACTCTCCCTCGGCCTCTTTCTTGGCATCTGATACGGTTGGTTCCTCATTGACCCCCAGCACCTGCAATACACCTTTGAGAGGCAACCCCAACCAGTCGGGACGATTGTTGAGTTCGTAGTTTACTTCGTAGATGGCTTTATCAAGAAGGTAAGCACCCAGGAGGACTTTGATTCCATCTCGGGCCTGAGGCAGTACAGGAGTGTCTGCCATTAATTGCAGGTAGGATTTTAAGAAGGTAGCCGAGACCCACAGGTACCAGGCCCGCGCCCACTCTTCCAGTATCGACTGGTCCTCTGGCCGCACCATGGTCGATGCCTGACCGCGCAGGGCAGCATAGGCAGCATAGTGAAACGAGCGTATCATGTCGGCCACATCCCTGAGGGGTGAGCGCTTGATTCTACGTTCTCCCAAGTGTCGGGCAGGTTCTCCTTCAAAGTCGATGATGACAAAGTCGTTGCCGGTATACAGAACCTGCCCCAGATGGTAGTCACCGTGGCAGCGGATACGCATACCTTTGATTTTCCGGCTGGTAATTTCTTGAAAGCGTGCCAGAATGGCATCCTCTAGGGACAGGACCTCTTGGGCATCTCCCTTTACCTCATCCGGGAGTTGTCTTAGACGCTGTTGCAGCAGTTGTAAAACCTGAACGGCGAATCCCCTCATCCCGTGGTAAAGAGACCGCTGGTAGGCCGCTGCGAACGGTTCCGGGACCAAGTTCTCGTCGTCCACAGCTGACGCTAGTGCTAGATGCAATTCGGCAGTCCGCTGACCTAAAAGCTGAGCCGAGACCACATAAGGGCCGATAGTCTCTTCGGCTATCGGAGGAAGGCTCTCATCGCTTATATCCAGAATAGAGTCCCCAACTGGCAATGGTATCTCTACCGCTGGGTGCGCCAGCACCTGCTCAAAGTAACGGCCAAGAGAGTCCATCGTATACTGCCAGCCATCCCCCTCGTTGGGCACATATCCATGAAGGATACCTAAGGTTACCGGTTCACCCCTCCGACGGGCCCAATACTCAAGAGTACCGGCCACTGGAGGAGCATTAGGAAAGGGCTCACTCACTGTGAGGAAATGCCCGAGCTCCAGTTCAGGGCTGATTCCCTCTTCAAGGCGGCGAAAGAGCTTTAGCTTGAATCGATTCCCATAGACCACAGACGTGTTCGTTTGCTCCCCTTTGAGGAGAGCGGAGTCCAGGGCTTCCTCAACCGGTCCACGTACTCTTCGGAATATCGGCCGCGTGCTAGAGCCAGTGATTTCTCCCTTTTCTCCCTTGAAGCGGCGGCGGCGGGACATGGCTTCCAGGAGAGCATCGCGAAAACCTTGCTCAACCAGAGCATCATAGATGACTCCTTCTCCATCTTTGCCGTTGCCCCTCATCTTCAATCGGGCGATAACTGCCTGCGGTAACTCGCTGATTATCTGACTTGCCCGTTCTTGTAAAGCAAAAGTTATGGGGACTAGGTAAGTCTCGGCTTCTCCTTCGGAGTATTCTATTTTGACCAGAACAAGGTGAGACACGGAGGTATTAAAAGGTATAGCGACAACATCCTGTATCTCCGATGACCTGATGTAACGTGCCTTACCACCAAACCAACGGCGCTGCCTGATATAACCTAATAGGGCTGTTTCTAGAGTTGCCCTCCGCCCACGCTTGTACAGGTCTTTCCACTCCTCGGCAAGCGTAAGAGTCGGCACTAAGACCTCTGCCGGCGCGGTGGCCAGATCGATTTGTCCCAGTTTTTTGGATTCTAAGGAAAACCAGTAAAAAGCATAAGGGCTCAGGGTGACAGAATACGGTGCTTCCCCAATGACGGGAAACTCTGTCTGCCCGAACATCTCAACGGGCACCCTTTCTGTAAATTCAGCAAGATTGAGGCTGGTGTGCTGAGCTAGACGTGAGAGATTAGCTATTACCAGGATGGTCTCGTCCTCATAGCGGCGGAGGAAAGCCAGTATTTTCCGATTCTCCGGGTAAAGGAACTCAAGGCTACCGCGGCCGAAGGCTTTGAAACGCTTTCTCAAGGCAATCAGACGCTTCATCCACCAGAGTAGAGAATCAGGGTTGTTTTGCTGAGCCTCTACATTGACCGCCTCGTAGTGATACTCAGGGTCAATATTAACCGGGAGGTAGAGGCGGTGAGGGTTGGTACGAGAGAAGCCGGCGTTTCGGTCAGTACTCCATTGCATCGGGGTGCGGACACCATTGCGGTCACCCAGATAGAAGTTGTCGCCCATGCCAATCTCATCGCCGTAGTAAATCACCGGCGTGCCGGGAAGCGCAAAGAGAAGCCCGTTCATCAACTCGACTTTCTTGCGGTCGTTATTGAGAAGCGGCGCCAAGCGGCGACGGATGCCAAGGTTGAGCCGGGCCTGAGTATCGTAAGCATACACACGGTACATATAGTCACGCTCTTCATCAGTAACCATCTCTAAAGTAAGCTCATCATGATTGCGGAGAAAGAGAGCCCACTGGCAGGCCTCCGGAATCGCTGGTGTCTGCTGGAGGATATCAATAATAGGAAATCGGTCTTCCATGCGGATAGCCATAAACATACGCGGCATGAGGGGGAAGTG
>CAZMZA010000063.1:0-8022 GCA_964570635.1 uncultured Dehalococcoidales bacterium | reverse complement strand
GCGCAACCGACTTGTAATCGGTAGGTTAGTGGGTTCGACTCCCCTCTCGGGCTTTGGCGTCAGATCGGGGAGGGGTGCCGGAGTGGACAATCGGAGCAGACTGTAAATCTGCCGCCTGAGGGCTACGCAGGTTCGAATCCTGCCCCCTCCATAAATACCGAAGCACAGATTGGACGCCGACCGGTAAAACCTGTATAATTTGGAATTAGAGCCCACATAGCTCAGGCGGTAGAGCGCGTTCTTGGTAAGAACGAGGTCACCAGTTCGAATCTGGTTGTGGGCTGTAATAAAGGGAGGCAAAATGGCTAAGAAGAAATTTGAGCGCACCAAACCACATTGCAACGTGGGAACCATTGGTCATGTTGACCACGGCAAAACAACGTTGACCTCGGCTATGACTCAGGTGCTGTCCAAGTCAGGTCCTACCGAGTTCCGTGAGTTCTACAGCATCGATAATGCACCTGAAGAAAAGGCACGGGGACTAACCATTGCCATTGCCCACATCGAGTATGAGACTGAAAAGCGGCATTATGCCCATATAGATTGTCCCGGTCATGCCGATTACATTAAGAATATGATAACTGGTGCTGCCCAGATGGACGGGGCAATACTGGTGGTAAGTGCCCCGGACGGTCCTATGCCGCAGACCAGAGAGCATGTGCTGCTTGCCCGCCAGGTGGAGGTTCCTTATATCGTGGTTGCTCTCAATAAGGTGGACTTGATGGAGGACGAAGAGCTTCTGGAACTGGTGGAGATGGAGCTGAGGGACCTGCTTAATAAATACCAGTTCCCGGGAGACGAGATACCGCTAGTAAGGGTGAGCGCGCTTAAGGCTCTGGAGTGTGGTTGTGGCAAGAGGGAGTGTGAGTGGTGTGGTCCTATCTGGAAGCTGCTCGATGCTGTTGATGAGTATATTCCCACCCCGGTGAGACCCAAGGACCAGCCGTTCTTGATGCCAGTCGAGGATGTTTTTAGCATCAAGGGGCGAGGTACTGTGCCTACAGGCAGGGTTGAGCGGGGTGTAATCAGGGCGGGAGACGAAGTCGAGATAGTGGGTTTGCACCACGAGCCGCGGAAGACGGTAGCCACCAGCCTTGAGATGTTTCACAAGACTCTGGATGACGCCGAGCCTGGAGATGCGGTGGGTATTCTGCTCCGGGGTATAGACCGTGATGAGGTGGAGCGGGGTCAGGTAGTGGCTGCCCCGGGTACCGTTAAGCCGCATACCAAGGCTGAGGCTGAGGTATACGTGTTGAGTAAGGATGAAGGGGGCAGACACACGCCGTTCTTTACCGGCTACAAGCCCCAGTTCTATATCAGGACTACGGATGTCACCGGGAGCATTACGCTGCCAGAAGGAGTGGAAATGGTCATGCCCGGTGATAATATAAGGATGTCGCTCGAACTTGTGTATCCTGTAGCCCTGGAGAAGGGCTTGCGCTTTGCTATTCGGGAGGGGGGCAGGACGGTAGGTGCCGGCACCATCTCCAAGATTATAGAGTAAATTATGGCCAAAAAGGGTGAGGCGAGGGTTATTATTCAGCTGGCCTGTACTGAGTGTCAGGAGCGGACATATACAACCACCAAGAACAAGAGGAGTGATCCACAGCGATTGGAGCTGAGGAAGTACTGTCCCCGTTGCCGCACTCACAGGCTCCACAGGGAGATAAAATAGTGTTACCCTGTAGGGGTAAGTGGTTCCTCCTATGAAGCGTCGTGTCGCAACTTCCAAGCCGAAGGGTTCAAGATTCAGATTCATTGGCGAAACCGTAAGTGAGTTAAGGAAGGTGGTTTGGCTCACCAGGCGAGAGACCATCTATCTGACCACTCTCGTCCTGATTGTGTCCATCGCGGCCGGCGTGGTTCTGGGAGTGCTTGACTATGGTTTCACTGGCCTCGTTAACGGAGTCTTCCTGGGTAAGTAGCAGGCTCCGGATTGAACTAGGCCGGTCAACCAAGAGAGATAGCTTCGTGCTTTTTCCATAATCTTTGCTGAGTGAGGCCGTTTGTGAAGGAGAACCAAAAAGAGTGGTTTGTAGTTCATACCTACTCTGGGTATGAAGAACGGGTGAGGAAAAACCTGGAGCAGCGGGTCAAGTCCATGGATACCGAGGGTGATATCTCCGAGATAGTGGTACCCACTGAGGAGGAGATTGAGGTCAAAAATGGGCAGAGGCGGACGGTAAACAAGAAGATATTGCCTGGTTATGTCCTGGTCAAGATGAGAATAAACGACCGCAGCTGGGCTGTAGTCCGTAATACCCCTGGCGTCACCGGTTTTGTCGGTGCTGGCAATAGGCCGGTCCCACTCAGCGATGAGGAAGTCGGCCGGATTATGAGTCAGATGGAGGCTGAGGCCCCCAGGCTGAAGGTTGGTTTTAGAAAGGGACAGAGCATTCGGGTAACTGACGGTCCGTTTATTGATTTTGTCGGGGTGGTGGATGAAATAGGCGCGGAAAAGGGTAAGGTTAAGGTGCTTCTGTCCCTCTTCGGACGTGAAACACCGGTAGAACTTGACTTCTTACAGGTAGAGAAGCTTTGAGCTTCTTTTTTAATGGTTAGGAGGTACAGTGGCGAAGAAAGTTAAAGCCGTAATCAGGTTACAGATTGCCGCCGGACAGGCAAACCCGGCACCTCCGGTAGGTCCGGCTCTGGGACAGCACGGGATTAATATCATGGGTTTTTGTAAGGAATATAATGAGCGTACGGCTAACCAGGTCGGGTCGATTATACCGGTCGAGATAACCGTATACGAGGACAGGTCGTTCACATTTGTCACCAAGACACCACCGACCAGTGATTTGCTGAAGAAGGCTTTAGGTCTGGAAAAGGGGAGCGGCAGCCCGAGTCACGAGAAAGCCGGCGTATTATCTAAGGATAAACTACGTGAAATAGCTAACCTGAAAGCTAAAGACCTGAATGCCAATAGTGTTGAGGCCGCAGAACGAATTATTGTGGGCACGGCACAAAGCATGGGAATCGAGATAGAGGAGTAAATAGAGCAGGGAAATGACACAACACGGTAAGAAGTATCAAGACGCAGTTAAACTGGTGGAAGGGACGAAGACCTACCATCCCCAGGAGGCTATCGAGCTGGCCAAGAAGGCGGCTCATGCCAGATTTGATGAGACCGTTGAACTTCATCTTCGGATGGGTCTCGACCCCAGAAACGCCAGCCAGCAGGTTCGTGGCGTGGCGTTGCTACCCCACGGGCTGGGTAAGAAGTTGCGGGTCCTTGTTTTTGCCCAGGGTGAGGCGGAGAAAATCGCCCGGTCAGCCGGTGCTGACTACGTTGGTAGTGACGAGTTAATCAAGAAGGTTGAGGACGGTTGGCTGGACTTTGAAGTTGCCATCGCTACCCCGGACATGATGGGCAAGGTAGGTAAGCTGGGTAAAATCTTGGGCCGGCGGGGATTGATGCCCAATCCCAAGTCGGGAACGGTTGCCCCGGCCGCTGACCTGTCCCGGGTGGTGGACGAGGCGCGTAAAGGTAGGGTGGAATTCAGGCTGGACAGGACGGCTATCATTCATGTGCCTTTGGGCAAGGTTAGTTTTGAAGACGAAAAGTTGATGGATAACCTGACTGCCGTTGTAGAAGCGGTGGTTAAGGCTAAGCCTAGTGGTACCAAGGGCCAGTATGTCAGAAGTGCGGTTATAGCTACCACTATGGGACCGGGGATAAAGCTTGACCTCAAACCAACCCTCGAGTTAAGTTCCAGTTGATACCAGCCGCTGACCTTTCCAGAAGCGAGGAATCCGAAGGTGGACTTTGCCCTCTCCGAAGAACAGAGAAGAATTAAAGACGTATGCCGCAAGTTCACTGATGAGGTAATTGCCCCACGAGCCACGGAACTGGACAGGGCGGATAATTACCCCTATGACATTATGCGCAGCATGGCTGACCTCGGCATGATGGGGATTCCTTTCCCTGAGGAGTACGGGGGCGGCGGTGGCGACTGGGTCAGTCTGATGTTGTGTATTGAGGAGATTTCCCGGGGGGACGTTGGACTGGGCTTTATGCTGGATGTTACCACCCTGTGTGCTCACGAGATTGAGCTTTTCGGTACCGAGGAGCAAAAACGGCGATGGCTCCCCCCGCTGGTTGAGGGTAAGGAAATCGGTGGTTTTGGTCTTACCGAGCCGGGTGCCGGCTCCGATGCGGCAGCGATTAGCTGTACCGCCACCCTCGATGGTGACGAATGGGTGATAAACGGCAGGAAACAGTTCACCAGCAACATGGGACTGGACAACAGTTCCATCGTCGCCATCAACGCCGTCTCTGGCAGGAGTCAGGAAGATAAGAGCATTATTAGCTGCTTTATTGTCCCGAAGGGTACGCCGGGTCTTACCGTCGGCGGGCGGTATGACAAAATGGGTTTACACTCATGTTCTACCAATGAGCTCATCTTTGAGGACTGTCGGCTGCCGCGAGATTACCAGCTGGGGGAAACCGGGCGGGGACTTACCCAGCACCTGGCTATGGTGCAGGTTGGGCGGATATGTGCGGCGGCTTGCAGTGTTGGCCTGGCTCAGGCCTGTCTTGACGCTGCGCTGTCCTATGCCCGGGAGAGGAGTCAATTTGGCCGGCCGATTATAGAGTTTGAAGGGGTATCGTTTAAGCTGGCAGATATGGCGGTGGCTATAGAGCTGGCTCGTCTCATG
This sequence comes from uncultured Dehalococcoidales bacterium, assembly GCA_964570635.1. Lineage (GTDB taxonomy): Bacteria > Chloroflexota > Dehalococcoidia > Dehalococcoidales > CAYYQY01 > CAYYQY01. Next base: position 3,360 of record CAZMZA010000063.1, on the reverse strand, counting down.
TATTTGAAAGCGGCGTGGCTAAAGGACAGGAACCTACCGTATCGCTTTGAGTCTTCAGCGGCCAAGGTGCATGCCTCGGAGATGGTGGAGAAGGTGGCTAGCGACGCCGTGCAGATTCACGGCGGCTACGGGTATATGGGCGACTACGCTGTCTCCCGTTATTATCGGCAGGCCAAGGCAATGCAAATTGTTGAGGGCACATCTGAAGTACAGCGTATCGTTATCGCCAGGAGTTTGGGATAGTTGCCGGCTCAGCCGGGTTGGCTGGCGTCTCTAGGTTGAAATTCAGTGAGGACTCCGTTATTATATGAAGGGATAAAACGCTCAAAAGGAGTGAATTATGGTTGGCATTACTTCGTATGGGGCTTATGTACCCCTGCACCGACTGGCCAAGGCCGAAATTTCCTGTGCCTGGGGTGACAGCCCTGTTCCCGGCGAGAAGGCAGTAGCCAACTGGGATGAAGATAGCGTCACTATGGCGGTCGCTGCCGGTATGGATTGTCTGAATGGGATTGACCCGAAAACGCTTGACGGGCTATATTTTGCCTCCACTACCTTCCCTTATCTGGAGAAGCAGTCGGCGGCCCTGGCGGCCACCGCACTAGACCTGCGTCAGGATGCGTTTACCGTTGACTTCTCCAACTGTCTGAGGGGTGGGACGTCGGCGATGAAGGTGGCTATGGACGCTGTCGCGGCTGACTCAGCCGGTCGTATTCTGCTGTGTGCTGCCGATACTCGCCTGGGTATGCCTCACGGACCCAATGAGATGGACTTCGGTGACGGTGCGGCGGCCATTATCTTAGGTAATGATGGGGTTATCGCTGCCATTGAAGGCACCTATAGTAGCCTGGACGAAGTTATTGATGTGTGGCGACCGGATGATGATATCTTCGTTCACTCTTGGGAGGAGCGTTTTGTACGAGAAAAAGGTTACAGCCGTGTTGTCCCTGAAGCGGTTTCGGCTGCGCTGGAGAAATATAACCTGACTCCCAAGGACTTCGCTAAGGCGGTCTTTTATGCCCACAACGCTGGTCTGCTGGCGGCAGTAGCCAGGCAGTTGGGGTTTGATGCTAAGACTCAGGTTCAGGATATCCTGTCCGCTACGTTGGGGAATACCGGTACCGCCCTTCCTCTGATGCTGTTGGTAGCGGCACTGGAAGAAGCCAAGGCTGGAGATAGGATTCTTCTGGTTGGCTATGGTGACGGCTGCGATGTGTTGATACTGCGGGTGACCGAGGAGATTGAGAAGGTCAGAGACAGGCGAGGGATGAAGGGGCACCTGGCCTCAAAGCGCATGCTGGAGCATTATCAACAGTACCTCGAGTGGCGGCAGCTTGTCTCTACCCAGACTACGTTACGTCCCGGTCCTGACCAGCCGTCAGCGGTGGCGTTGTTGAGAGACCGCAAGTACGGGCTGGCTATGTATGGCGTCAAGTGCAAAACATGTGGCACCCCTCATTTTCCTCCGGAGCATGTGTGTGTAAATTGCGGCACCAGGGATAATTTTGAAGATTACCGCTTTGCCGATAAGAAGGGGGTTCTTACCACCTTCTCTCAGGACAGCTCCTGGGCTGGAGTTAGTATGGACGTGCCAGTTACGGTGACGGCGGTGGACATTGATGGTGGTGGGCGAGTTATATGTGATATGACTGACCGGGACCCTGAGCAGGTGAAGGTGGGCATGCCGGTGGAGATGACCTTCAGGAAGCTGCGCCGCGTGGGCGGTGTCAATAACTACTGGTGGAAATGCCAGCCGGTGAGAGGCTGAATACGTACAGGGGAGAGGAAGATAAATGGAGAGTATTAGAGATAAAGCAGCCATAATCGGTATGGGTTGTACCAAGTTCGGGGAGAACTGGGACAAGAGTACTCAAGATATGTTGGTCGATGCGGCTTACGAGGCCTTTGAGGACGCCGGGATAGACCCCCGGAAAGACCTTCAGGCGGCATGGTTTGGCTCGGTGTGGGGGGGTGGTACCGGGATGGTTCTGGCCCGGACATTACAGTTGCCGTATCTGCCCGTCACTAGGGTGGAAAATCTCTGCGCCACTGGTTCCGATGCCTTGAGAAACGCTTGTTACGCGGTGGCTGCCGGCGTTTATGATGTAGTCCTGGCCATCGGGGTCGAGAAGCTAAAGGACGGGGGCTACCCCGGCCTGCCGCCGATTGACGCACCGATGGCGACCGGCGATGTGGAGCATTCTTATCGAAGCAGTACCTTTACCTCTCCAGGTCGGTTTGCTATGATGGCTACCCGCTACTTTGAGCATTATGGTCTGAGTCCGGAAGAGGGCAAGGAAATGATAGGTCGGATTGCGGTGAAGAACCACCACAACGGCAACCTGGCCCCTAAAGCGCACTTCCATCGAGAGATAACCTTGGAGCAGGCGGTAAATGCGCCGATAGTTGCCTGGCCCCTGGGTCTTTTTGATTGTTGCGGGGTGAGCGATGGCGCGGCGGCAGCTATTGTGTGCCGGGGTGACATCGCCAAGAACTTCAGACCTGACCCGGTTTATGTTAAGGCACTGCAAATCTGTGCCGGTCCTTATGAAGGTGAGTTGAGCCAGAAGTATGATTTTACCCATGTCGAGGAGACTTACGTGGCTGGTCAGAGGGCCTTTGCCGAGGCCGGGATAAAGGACCCGCGCAAGGAGCTGAGCATAGCCGAGGTACATGACTGCTTCACTATTACCGAAGCCGTAATCTACGAAGACTTGCAGTTCAGCCCCAGAGGCGGCGCCAAGAAGGATATTGAAGCCGGTACTTTTGAATTGGATGGGGAGCTGCCGGTTAACACTGATGGCGGGCTGAAGTGTTTTGGTCACCCGATGGGTGCCACCGGGTTGAGGATGATGTATGAGGTGTATAAGCAATTGCAGGGTAAGGCTGGCCCCCGTCAGGTTAAGAACCCCACGCTGGGTCTGACTCACTGCCTGGGAGGAGTCCCGGGAGGAGGTATTATTAGCGTTCTCATTGCCGGTGCCGAAAAAGGCTAGTCTTGAGACATTAACTTAATACTTCCGAAGACAGCGGGTGCCGATTAGGGCTTAAACTATGTGCCTGCCGAGGAAAATGCGACTTCGCAGAGTCCTTGTGCTATGGCACGAGGGCTCTTTCTTTAAGTAAGTCTTATGTTTAGGAGGTGCCGAGGGTGCCAAGAGAAAAAAAGGTGCTAATCGTTGATAATCTTTCCGAGCTATTCTCCAAGTGTAGCGTTGGCGTCCTGACCGATTACCGGGGACTATCGACGGCTGAGATGACTGCTTTGCGTCGTCGGCTTGGCTCGTCGGGGATTGATTACAAGGTGGTAAAGAACACCCTGGCTCGGTTTGCCGCAGAAAGAGCGGGTAAGGACAAATT
>CAZMZA010000062.1:0-8206 GCA_964570635.1 uncultured Dehalococcoidales bacterium | reverse complement strand
AGTCTTGACCCCAAAGAGCTTTGTGGTCAGGGAGCTGAACTTCATCATGACACTCGGGCCAATAGCAATGACCCGGTCAACCGTTTCACCACTCTCAAGCAGCTCCTTTAGCGGCTCGGTTACCAGCCCTTTGCGACCATAAGAGCCGTCATCCGTAGTCACTATCAGCTGGTCACTGACGCTACGCAGCTCGTCCTCCCAGAAGATGAGGTCTTTACTGCGCGCCCCCATAATTGAGATAACCTTATTACCCTTGCTCCTCATTGCCCGGGCAATAGGCATTATGGTAGCCACGGCAAAACCGCCAGCAACACAGACCACCGTGCCGAACTTCTCAATATGCGTAGGTAACCCCAGCGGGCCAATAAAGTCAGCGATATAATCCCCGCTCTGCAACAAGGCCATCCGTCGGGTGGTTACCCCCACCTCCATAAATACGACGGTAATACTGCCCTCTTTCTCATCCCAGTCAGCAATGGTCAATGGGATACGCTCACCTCTTTCGTCAAGCCTGATGACAACAAATTGCCCCGCCTGGGCTTTTTTAGCTACATTCGGGGCATCAATCTTGAAGAGGTGAATATTGGGCACCAAGTCTTTTCTCAAGAGTATCTTGTACATGTCTTAGCTCTCCTCCGACTTCCTTACATGGTATTCAACCGCCTCAGGTATGCAGCCTCAACTATAGTCAATTCAGGCCACACGCCGAGCAAACGTCACCTCACCTGAGACGTAATTAGCGGGATTTACCTTAGCTTCAGACAAAAGGATGAGTCTAGAGACGCCGACTCCGCATTCAAGTATACCACGAAGCTATGAATATCGCAATCCTAATACGGTCAATTGCTCACTTACTCAATCATGAGTGCTATCTGTCGGGCATTGACCACGGCCTTATCCTGATAGCAGTTGTTGAAGAGCACGTGGAGCTGGCGGGTCATCGACGCCAGCTGCCTAATCCTGGGCACCCACTGGCCAAGCTCATCCTCACTATAGAGATAGTTAAAACGCTCAGCGACACCGATGCCCTTCTTCTCCCACGTCTCCCTGTTTCTCCCGTGAAACCTTACCAGACCGATATCCGCCGTCGCCTCAACAACGGGTGGCACACTCGACATGAAGCCCTGAGGCTCATCGACGCAGACAAAGGGCAGGGCGTTATCGCGCAGGAAACTCAGCGTCTGCCCCCTATTCTCCTCACCGACCCATGAGTTGTGCCGGAACTCAACGGCAACCCTGTACTGGGGCAGCCTTTCCTGGCAGGACAGGATGTGGGCACGTTGCCTGTCCCCGGGGTAGAACCAGGGAGGAAATTGAAAGAGCACTACACCCAGCCGGCCGGCACTGTCCAGCGGCAGCAGGGCATGCTCAAAGCGGCTCCAGAGTTCGCCGGCCAATTCGGTCGGCATATCCCGCAGGTATATACTTGTCTTTGCCCTGAGTCCAGCGGGCAGCGCTTCCCTGATATCCCTGGGTAGCGCCGCTAAAGGTGTCGGGTGCTGGGTGAACAGCCTGAATGCCTTGACGTCAAAGATAAAGCGGTCTCCTGTCCTTTCCAACCACAGTCGGCTTGCCCTCTCACTGGGCAGGGCATAATAGGAGCTATCGACCTCGACTACGCCAAACTGGCTGGCGTAGTAACGAAGGCGCGCTTCAGCCGAGCGTGCCCAACCGGGGTAGAAGCGCCCGCTCTCAATCAGCGTCGGGTCGGTCCAGGAGCAGGTACCGACAAGGATTTCTCCCATGGGGGCTGTCCTCAAATTATTTCCCTAGTCAATTTTAGCAACCCGGCGCCGGCTAGCCAAGTGGCCGGGCAAAGTCTCTGGCTTTCCTGCCTCCGAGCCGTCCCCCGACCATAAGCAAGCGGGAGCGCTTATCCCGGGGCATTGACAATTACCGCCAATCAGCAATAGTATTTTGAGAGAAACCCTGGAGGCAAGGCTCACCGTGAAAGAAACGGAGATATTGTGCTGGAACGTTAACGGGGTCAGGGCCGTGAGGGGGAAAGGCTTTCTTGAGTGGCTCTACAGAGAATCACCGGATATCCTCTGCCTCCAGGAAACGAAAGCCAGCCCCGAGCAGCTTGACAAAGACCTGCGAGAACCGGAAGGCTATCACGCCTTCTGGAGCTACCCCGAAAGGAAAGGCTATAGCGGAGTGGCTACCCTCACCAAAGAAAAACCACTCCGCGTCCAGAATGGATTTGGCATTCAAGAATTTGACATCGAGGGAAGAGTCATCATCACGGAGCACTCTGAGTTCACTCTGCTGAATGTATATTTCCCCAACGGTAAAAAGGATGCCATCAGACTGAAATACAAGATGGATTTCTACGACGCTTTCCTCGAATTTGTGGACCGTCTCAAGGCAAAAGGGGAAAGGCTCATCCTCTGCGGCGATTTCAACACGGCCCATAAGGAAATAGACCTGGCCAGACCGAAAGAGAACGAAAAAATCTCGGGATTCCTGCCTATGGAGAGAGAATGGATGGACAAACTTGTAGCTCACGGCTATGTTGATACGTTCCGCCACTTCAACAAGGAACCAAACCAGTACACGTGGTGGGATTTGAAATCGGGGGCAAGGGAGAGAAACGTGGGCTGGAGACTCGACTACTTTTTCGTAAGCGAGAATTTGCTGGAATCAGTCACCAAGGCGTTCATATTGTCCCAAGTAATGGGCTCTGACCATTGCCCCGCCGGGATTATGCTGAGGACTCCGTAGTCCATCCGGCAGACGGCTGTTTTCCGGAAAGAGGGAAGACCAATTTGACAGGACCCGGGGTCAGACTATAAATTAATCCTTTGGACAGGAGCATACTCGGAAAACTAAGCCACGAAGGAGGCAAAAAAGAGTGTCAGATGAATTGAGAAAAGAGGTCCTGGACTATATCAATGACCACAACCTCTGTGTTATAGCTACCAGCCGACAGGATAACCCCCGTGCCGCTACCGTAATGTACGCCAACGACGGCTTCAACCTTATTGTGCACACCATACGTGACATGGCAAAGGTAAGGAATGTTGAAGTAAACCCCAACGTCGCGCTGGTAATCGACGACCAGGCGCGCGAAGGCTGGAAGAAAACCAGAACGCTTCAGTACATTGGTAAAGCTGAAATACTGATGACCCCCGAGGAACAGCAAAAGGCAGCCGAAATCTACATAGCGAGATTTCCCATAGTAAAGGACATGCTGACCCCGGAGGGAATGGCTAAAGACCAGGTACTTATCAGGATAACCCCGGAAAAAATATACTTCACCGACTACGCCAAGGGGACGGGGCATAGAGAGAAGCTAGAAAGTTTCTGAAACAGGCCCTGTACCCATATCAAGAGGAACTGCCTGTTCACTCAGCCTACCCATCTCTCGGCCACATCACCCACCCAGGGTAGCTTATACTTTGCTCCCTGATAAGCCCTGACCATCAGGACTATCCACAGTATGAATCCGATTAATGAGATTATTCCTTGCAGCCCGTAACCGAGTACCGGTACCCAACTAAGGGCAATAATAGCCACGGCAAGGATACCGAAAACGATAAGCGATTGCATGGCATGAAAGCGCACAAAATTGCTTTTCTGCTCTATCAAGACAAAGACGAGACCGCTAATCCAGCCCAGAACGTAACACAATAGCCCGGCAACATTCTCATCCAGTCCAGTGGAACTCTTTTCCATCGGGGTATACCTCCTCAAACCTGTATAGCCATAAGACTACGACAAAGTTCAGTGACATGTCAATAATTTCTGCGCTCCGGTCAGCTAGCGGGTTGCGGCCCGGCTTTATAGTAGGCAACGGATGATAAAAAGCAGACCGGAATAGCCCCTTCTTCAGGTAATGAGTATAATGAGTATAATATGTTATCTTCTGGCTTTCAGTTGGCCAAGACACGGCTCCGCTCCAAGATGCGGCCTCGGTAGATGAATACCCGTTTATTCAAGGAATTCCTGACCAGCGGTGATACCCTTCGGGTATACCAAGGTAACAGGTTACGCTTCGCATCAAACAGGGAAGGGCTGCTGCCCTTACTTGAGTACATCGAAGGGTCTGCTCCGCATCCTGGACAGGCAGTGATATTTGACAGAATAACGGGTAACGCTGCCGCTCTGCTCGCGGTTAAGGCTGCCTGCCGTGAGGTTTACAGCCCCCTGGGCAGCCAGCTTGCCGTGAAGACATTGCAAAGCTACGGCATCAAATACCACCTGTCGGAAGTCGTAGCCTATATTCAAGACGCCAGCCGTAAGGATATGTGTCCCCTGGAGAAACTATCCATAGGTAAAAAGCCTGAAGAATTCTACGAAGCAATAAGAAGCCTTAACGGAGGAGCGCTACGAACTAAATAAGGCTGCGTCTTACCTGGCCGCACCGGAGCCTTTCCCCGCTCCCTTAGCCGACTTAAGCGCCTTCAGGCCGTAGCTATAGCCTCTTTCAAAGGCCTTCATGTTCAGCTCTTCGGTGCCCTTGGGCACTGAACCAAGCACCGCCTTCTTCATTGCCTCCGTCGATACCACCTTAGCCACGGCAGTGAGAAACCCAAGCATTACAATGTTAGCCACGGCTCTCCTGCCCAGCTCCTGAGCGATGCGCGTCGCCGGGATGGCCAAGATTCTGTTATCCTTCGATTTCCTGGGCTTCACCAAGTCCTCATCAACAAGCAAGAGAGTGCCCTTGCGCATCTCGGGAGAGTACTGGGTGTATGCCTCCTGCGACATAACCGCCAACACCGAAGGATTATCGATATAGGGATAAGAGATTTCGCTGTCCGAAATGACCACCTGCGCGCGGCAGGCGCCCCCCCTCGCCTCAGGACCATAGCTCTGGGTAAAGGTTGCCTGCTTCCGGTCATAGATAGAGGCGGCTTGACCGACAATGTAGCCGGCAAGGATTATGCCCTGTCCCCCGAAACCGCCTATGATAACTTCTTCTCGACTCACCCTTGTATCCCTTCCTGCTTGGACACCGACCCACCCGGGGCTGCCTACGCCTCGTCTCCGAAGGCATCTCGCAGAACCTGCTCCTGGAGGTCAGAGAATGTGGGGCGTTCGATGTCAACGAATTTGCCTACCACAATCTTTCCGCCGAGACTGATGTCAACATCCCTGGGCTCGGCACCTTGCTTGATTACACTGTTCTCACGATAGTATTTCATCTGGTCCAGTCCGGATGGCTGGCGGTTCATACGACCGTAGACAGTGGGGCACGGGCTTATCGCCTCAACCACACTATACCCCCTCTTCAGCAGCGCTTCTCCCACGGCTTTTTCCAGCCACCGAACGTGCATTGCCGTCCAGCGGGCAACATAGACAGCACCGCTCGCCGTGGCCAGATACGGTACGTTAAACGGTGGCTCAGGGTTACCGTAGGGTGAGGTGGAGGTTCGCGCACCGAGCGGCGTGGTAGGTCCCAGCTGCCCCCCGGTCATACCATAGTTGAAGTTGTTGACACATATCACCGTCATGTCCATGTTTCGGCGAGCGGCGTGAATGAAATGGTTTCCCCCAATAGCGATAAGGTCGCCATCCCCGCTGAAGACCACGACCTTCAGCTCGGGGTTGGCCAGCTTAAGCCCGGTAGCGAAGGGTATGGCTCGACCGTGTGTGGTGTGAAACGAGTCCAGCTTCACATACCCCGCTACCCTGCCGGTACAGCCTATCCCCGATACCACCACCACCTTGTCCAGCGATAGACCAGATTTAAGCAGACCGCGCATGAAGCAGTGCAGGATTATGCCCAGCCCACAGCCCGGACACCAGATATGCGGCATCCGGTCTTCCCTGAGGTAGGCGTCCATGTGGTGTCCTTCCAAGATGGGTGAGCTCATCTCGCTGCCTTCCTGATAGCGCCTATAATTGATTCCGGGCGATGCACACCACCACCCATATGAGACACGAGCACAGTATTCGCCGCTCCGCCAGCACACCGCTCCACTTCAAGAGCTATCTGCCCGGAGTTAATCTCAGGGACTACGAAAGCCTTTACCCGCCTGGCTATTTTTCTGATGGTCTCCTCAGGGAAGGGCCACACCGTGATTAATTTCAGCATACCTGCGTTAATGCCCTCCTGTCGGGCGCGCTCAACGGCAAACTTTGAGACCCGGGCTGAGATGCCATAGGCGCAGACCACGACATCGGCACCGTCTATGCCATCCGCCTCAATCTCTATAATGTCGTCCCGGTTCTTTTCTATCTTCCCCACCAGCCGTCTGACGAGCTTGTCCTGTGCCTCGGCATTCATCGCCGGATACCCCCTCTCATCATGGGTGAGACCGGTAACATGGAAATGATAGCCCTCACCGGCATTAGCCATAGGGGGTACGAGGTCAGCGTCAGGCACGTAGGGCAGGTATTCCTCCGGGGGCACATCAGGCTTCCGGCGTGGAAACAGTTTAACCTCCTCCGGTGGCGGTATCGCCACCTTCTCAGTCATATGCCCCACGCTTTCATCCGCCATAATAAGGACCGGAGTCCGGTATTTCTCGGAAAGGTTAAACGCCTTTATCGTCAGTTCGTACATCTCCTGGGGGGAGCTGGGGGATAGAGCAATTATCCCGTAGCAACCGTGGGAGCCCCAGCGAGCCTGCATCATGTCACCCTGCCCTGCCAGTGTGGGCAACCCGGTTGAGGGGCCGGCCCTCTGTATATCCGCCAAAACGCAGGGGGTCTCAAGCATGACCCCCAGGCCAAGGTTCTCCATCATCAAACTAAACCCCGGGCCCGATGTGGCTGTCATCGCCTTGCCTCCGCCCCAGGAAGCCCCGAGGATAGCGTTCATCGATGCCAGTTCGTCCTCCATCTGAATATAGACGCCACCGACTTCGGGAAGCCGTTCCGCCATCCTCTCCGCTACCTCAGTTGCCGGTGTTATTGGGTACCCCGCAAAAAAGCGACAGCCAGCGCTGATAGCTCCCTCCGCACAGGCGACGTCTCCGTTCATAAAGAACTCACCGGTCAGATGCCCTCTTCTAGCCATTACCCTCCTCCCCAGCAGGAACAACGCAAAGGGCAAATTCGGGGCAGAGTAGCTCACACAGACCGCATTTGAGGCAAGCGTCACTGCTATCCGCATAAACCGGATGATAACCCTTACGATTGAACTCTTCGGACTCGTGCAGCAGGTGTCTCGGGCAGAACTCGATACAGAACCCGCAACCCTTGCACCTCTCGTTGAATACACGAACCCGGCAACTAGCGGGCTTCTTCCGCTCTCCCTTTAGGCTCTTTCTCCCACTCTTCATCCGAGGTTACCAGCTCCCTAGACCCATTAGTAAAAATGAAACGCAGTCGGGGTATTCTAGCACGGACTCCACACACGAGTCAACGCTGCTGGGTAAGCACGACCCCCGGTAAGAACATTGAAGTTCGTGGCTATCAAAATAGACGTATAACTGATTTGCGGGTTCAGAACGCAAAACGACGGGGAGATACGGGTTCTTGACACGGCTGGGAAAGCCGACTAAACTATCCGTTGGTAAACTGGGCTAATATTAGCAGCCGCACATACTGCTGTTGTCTTACTAAGCGTTTTCGCTATTAATGGCTGCATTCGTGCATTTAAGGAGTAGTCCCCTTAACGTTATGCAGGTTTTTGTAGGCTGCCTGGCTACAGGAAGACGAGGTACTGGTAGTGCCACAACCCCTTAACAGAGCTTATATCACCATCGATGCAGAAAGGTGCAAGGGGTGCTGCCTCTGTATATCCGTCTGCCCCAAGGGAATGATCAGCCTGGCATCTCAAATCAACCACGGGGGATATACACCGGCAGTAGTTATAGGGGAAAAAGCCCACGAATGTACAGGCTGTACAGCCTGTGCCATTATGTGCCCTGATACGGCTATTTCCGTATACCGCCGCAAAAACGCACCGGGCAAGCCAGCACCGTGACTCGTAAACCTTTTATGGAGTGACTCTATGTCAAAGAAGACATTGATGGGGGGCAACATCGCCATCGCTGAAGGCGCAGTCTTGGCTGGCTGTCAGGCTTACTTTGGTTACCCCATCACACCCCAAAACGAACTGCTGGAACACATGGCAAGACGGATGCCAGAGGAGGGGCGGGTGTTTGTGCAGACCGAGAGCGAGCTGGCTGCCATCAACATGGTCTACGGTGCCGCCGCTGCCGGCTGCAGAACCATGACCTCTACTTCCAGCCCTGGTTTCAGTCTGCAGCAGGAAGGGATTTCGTATATGGCAGGAGCCGAGCTACCT
>CAZMZA010000061.1:0-8784 GCA_964570635.1 uncultured Dehalococcoidales bacterium | reverse complement strand
GGATAGACCCGGAGCAGGTAGCCAAGTTCAAACAGATGGAGGGGATAAAGGTATATACCGTGCCCACCAGAGGCTACGATTTGATAATCTATAACCAGAGAAAGAATGGCTGGGAGGGGCTCGAACAGAAGCCGGTGAGACAGGCCCTATCCATGTCTATAGACAAAAAGGCGGTGATTGATTCCATACGCCTCGGCTTTGGCGACCCGGCATTCAGCTTTATTCCCAGCCCGTCTCCCTGGTATACCGAGGAAGGGGTGCCGAAGTATGGTTTCGGCTCCCTCTACGATAAGGAAGGGGCAAAGCAGAGGCTGTATGAAGCCGGCTATGGCATCAGGGAAGCGGATGGAACAATTGTGGTTCAGGACAAGGGTGGCAAGCCCGTTGAGCTCACTCTGGTCACCACCCCGGGCAGCCGGATTTCGGAAGACATCGCCTTTCTGGTGAAGCAGGAGCTGGCCGATATTGGCATAGAGGTAGACGTTAAGCTGGTTCCCTGGGCTACCCTTCTCAGAAAGTACGTGATGAACAAGGTGCCGGGCACAGACCAGGAGCCCAGATACAACAACGGTCCTGATGCGGTGAGCGAAGAGCCCTGGGATATGATAGTGATGGCGTTTAATACCCACCCCATAGCCCCATCAGGCTCAAGGGTGTTCTTTACTACCGATGGTGGGCTAAACTACTGGGGTTACTCTAATTCCAGGGTTGATGAACTGTTCCAGAGGGTCAGGTCAAGGGAAGCGCTGGACAGGGAGGCGCGCAAAAAGATATATGCCGAGATAAGCCAGATAATAGCCGAAGACCAGCCGGCAGACTTCCTTTCTTTCCCCAGGGGTAACCACGGCTTCCAGATTAATGTGGAAGGGATTGACCCTGGAATGAGGCTGGGTTGGAACTACCAAGAGTGGTATTTTGCCCAACCATAGCCTCATCCTGACGGAGTAAGCCTTTGAAACGGGGCGGATTACAGGGTTACATAATCAAACGGCTCATCTATGCCGTACTCATCGCCTGGGGTGTAGTTACCATTACCTTTATCCTGCTCCGGGTTGGCCCCATGTCCCCGGCCGACAGGTACCTGGCCAACATGTCAGCCCGGACACAGGACCCGGCCCAGGTGGTAGCCGCCATCGAAGCCAGGTATGGTCTGGATAAGCCCATACATGAACAGTACGCAGAGTATGTGGTCAACCTGGCTCGCGGCGACTGGGGATGGTCGTTCAGCACCTCCATGCCGGTGATGGAGCTGATTCAGCGGCACTGGGTTTACTCTTTCCAGCTTATCCTTCTCAGTATGCTCTTCTCCGCCAGCCTGGGCATCCTGATTGGTATCTACTCGGCGGTAAAGCAGTATACCAGGACCGATTATCTGGCTACCTTCTTCTCCTTCATCGGTATATCCATTCCCAATTTCTGGTTGGGCATAATGCTAATCCTGGTCTTCTCTGTGCAGCTGGGATGGTTTAAGACCTTCTATGATACCGGCTTGCCCATGCTTTCCCTGGCTAATCTGAAGGCGCTTGTTCTGCCGGTTATCACTCTGGGCACGGGGATGATGGCTGGCTATACCAGATACGCCCGCTCAGCTACCCTGGACAACCTGAGGCAGGACTTTGTTAGAACGGCCAGAGCCAAGGGTCTGCCGGAGAGGACCGTCATCGGTAAGCACGTATTTCGAAACGCCATCCTGCCCATTATTACCATCATAATGTTCGACCTGAGCGGTGTCGTCTTTGGCGGGGCCTATCTCACCGAGGTTATATTCGGCATACCCGGGCTGGGAAGGGTATCCTTCAATGCCATCTTTGCCAGCGACTATCCGGTGGTGGTAACGATAACCCTTATTGGCGCTATGGTAGTGCTACTCACCAATCTGGCTACGGACATCGTATACACCCGGCTTGACCCCAGAATACGCTATGACTGAGCAGTGAAATGATTGAGCAAATCAGCAGCAAGGTCGGCGGACGGAGGAACCTGGTATTTATCGGTGTGCTTCTGGTCTTGACCCTGGTCCTCCTCCTGGATATTTACGTTGTTGACCAGATACTGGGACCCATGGGGTACCTGGGTCTGTTCTTCGTCATAGTGGTCGTCTGCTACGGACTGTACCCCCTATATGTTAACAGAAGGTTGACCGGGTACTACTGGGAAAGAACCAAGCGGCACCGGCTTTCCGTCCTCGGTCTGGCCTTCATCATCCTGCTGGTTGTCGTTGCCCTGGTTGGTCCTTTCTTGACCCTGGATCCGACCAAGGTCGATTTCAACGAAAAGAACCTGCCCCCGGTGGGTTTTACCGGTCAACAATCATTATTTGACTCCAGAACGGGAGAGATGGTAACTCGGGAGATACCAGGCACGTGGCAGCATCCCCTGGGAACCGACGAGAAGGGAAGAGACATGCTGGCAATGCTGGTCTCCGGCGCCAGGGTATCCCTTTATGTCGGTTTCCTGGCGGCACTTATGGCTATATTCATTGGCGCTATCATCGGTGTGGTGTCAGCCTACCTGGGGGGCTGGTGGGACAATGTCCTGATGAGATTTACCGATGTCATGATGACCTTCCCCTTTTTCCTGTTACTGGTATTCATCATCTTCCTCTTCGGGCCTTCCCTGACTTTCATCATTCTGGCCATAGGGCTCACCGGCTGGACCGGAACCGCCCGGCTGGTCAGGAGTGAGACGCTGTCCCTCAGAACCAGAGAATTCGTTATGGCGTCCAAGTCCCTGGGGGCCAGCGGTGCCCGAATTGTTTTCCGCCACCTTATACCCAATGTCATCAGCCAGATTATTGTCATTGCCACCCTGTCCATACCAGGTGTCATCCTGGCGGAAGCGGCACTGAGTTTCATCGGGCTGGGAGACCCTACAGTTACCAGCTGGGGGGTAGTCCTGCATTCCGGCCAGCAGAGTCTGGATACTGCCTGGTGGGTGGCGGTGGAGCCCGGGATTATGCTTTTCCTGACCGTTCTTGCCTTTAATTTCCTGGGGGACGGCATTAGAGATGCCTTTGACCCCAGGAGTCAGTCATAGGAGTCGAGGTGAATAACAGCGTACTAGAGGTCAAGAATCTAAGGACTTACTTTTTCACCCGTAGCGGCGTGGTACGGGCGGTTAATGACGTTAGCTTCAGTCTCAGGAAGGGAGAGAGCCTTTGCCTGGTAGGGGAGTCGGGGTGTGGTAAGACCGCCACCGCGCTATCTATTTTGCGCCTGATTGACAGCCCTCCGGGTAGGATAGTTGGCGGAGAGATACTGTATCACGGCGAAGACCTGCTGCGCTGTTCCGAAGAGAGGCTGAGGCAGGTCCGTGGTAACAGCATAGCCATGATATTTCAGGACCCCCAGTCTTCACTCAATCCGGTGTTCACCGTGGGAGACCAGACAGCAGAACCGGTAAAGCTTCATCTGGGGCTGAAGCATAAGGAAGCTATGGAGAGGACATTACAGCTGATGGAACGGGTGGGCATCCCCAGAGCCGGCGAGAGGATGAAAGAATACCCGCATCAGTTCTCTGGCGGTATGAAGCAGAGGGTAATGATAGCCACAGCTCTATCCTGTAACCCAGAGATTCTCATCGCTGACGAGCCCACCACCGCTCTCGACACAACGATAAAGGCCCAGATTTTGGATATCTTCCAGGACCTGAAGCAAGAAAGAGACATGACCATCCTGTTTATAACCCATGACCTTGGCACCGTAGCCGGTATTGCCGACCGCATTGTGGTGATGTACGGGGGGAGAGTAGCCGAGTCTGGCACCGCGCTTGATATCTTTGACCAGCCCGGACATCCTTACACCCAGGGGTTGATTAGCTGCCTGCCCAGCATCTCAGCCCGCAGGGACAGGCTAACACCCATTCCCGGGATGATAGCCAATCTCATTGACCCTCCCCGGGGTTGCATTTTTCACCCTCGCTGCCCGAGACGGCTGCCAGTCTGCGACCGGGAAGAACCGCCGGAGGTTCCTCTCGCCGGTGAGCATTTTGTCGTTTGCCATCTGTATTCACCCTCAGCCCCGCCTGAAGATAGTTTAGGGAGTTCCCAAAATGCCCGAGGATAAGCTGGTAGAGGTACAGGACCTGAAGAAGTATTATCCGGTTACCGCCGGGCTGCTCGCCAGGCAGATTGCCGAGGTGAAGGCAGTGGACGGGGTTTCCTTTGATATCACGGAGGGGGAAACCCTGGGTCTGGTGGGTGAATCGGGGTGTGGCAAGTCCACTCTGGGCAGAACCCTGTTAAGGCTGGAAGAGCCAACCGCCGGCAGAATCCGCTACAAAGGCAGCGATATCCTGACGTGGGATAAAAAGCGGCTGAAGGTCTGGCGGAGGGAGGCTCAGATGATATTCCAGGACCCCCAGTCCTCCCTTGACCCCAGAATGACTATCGGGGACTCTATCGGGGAGGCGCTGCTTATCCACGGAGTAAAAAGCGAGCCGGAGAGACTGGAAAGGGTGAAAGGGCTGCTGCAGCGGGTTGGTCTGGAGGTCGAGCATGCCCTGAGGTATCCTCATGAACTCAGCGGGGGACAGAAGCAGCGGGTGGGCATTGCCCGGGCGCTGGCAGTAGACCCGAAACTCATTGTCGCCGATGAGCCGGTTAGTGCTCTGGACGTGTCCGTTCAGGCCCAGATTTTGAACCTGGCTATGGATTTACAGCACGAGCTTGGTCTGGCCTATTTGTTCATTGCTCACGACCTGGCAACCATTGGGCACGTCTCACACCGGGTTGCGGTAATGTACCTGGGGCAGATAGTCGAGCTGGCAGAGAGAACAGAGCTATTCAGCCACCCCCTCCATCCGTATACCGAAGCGCTGCTTCGGGCAATTCCCGTTCCTGACCCGCACCAGAAACGGCAACGGGCTTCACTGCAGGGTGAGGTCCCATCACCGGTGGCTCCCCCTCCGGGGTGCCGCTTCCATACCCGGTGCCCCAAGGTCATGAAAGTCTGCAGTCAGGTAGAGCCGGCGCTCAAGCCACTCAGCACAGAGCATCTGGTGTCCTGCCACCTGTATGATTAGATTGACCTTTAGCCTGAGGAGAAAGGCGCCCTGGCTCTACCTATAGAACGGCTCGGGGAGTTGAGCCAGCTCAGTCTAGAGCCTGGCGGCGGCTAGGATGTCAGGAACCACTTCCTCCCGGCCGATGGCCATGATGTGGACGCCGTCGCAGATGGAATCCTTCTTCAGAGCGGCAATCATCCGCCCGGCAATCTCAATGCCTTTAGCCAGCGCCTCACCCTTGGGTGCCGCCGCCAGTTCATCAATCAGGTCTTGTGGCACGAAGATGCCGGGGACGTTCTCCGTCATATACTTTGCCATTCTGGCCCCTGAGAGCAGGACTATCCCCGCCAGTATCTTGACCGGGAACTGGCGGGCGTACTCCATGAATTTTCTGAAGTTGTCAAGGTCGTAAATCGCCTGGGTCTGGAAGAACTGGGCACCAGCCTCGATCTTTTTTTCAAACTTGACTAGCTGGGGCTCGATTGGTCGCGCCTCGGGGGTGACTATAGCGCCGGCACAGAACTCCACAGCCCCATCAAGGCTGTTGCCCCCCAGGTCCTGACCGGATTCCATTGAGCGGATTGTCCTCAGCAGTTGAGTGGAATCAAGGTCGAAGACGCCTTTAGCCTCTTTATGGTCACCTACCGGAACAGCATCACCAGTAAGACACAGGACATTCCTTATGCCCCTGGTATAGGCCAGAAGAAGCTCAGCCTGGAGTGCCAGCCGGTTGCGGTCGCGGCAGGTCATTTGCAGAATAGGCTCGCCTCCCTGCTCCTTGATGGCCAGACAGCCGCCAATGGAGGGAAATCGCATCACCGAGCTTTGATGGTCAGTGACGTTGAGCGCATTAACTCTGTCCTTGAGGAGGTCAATGTGGTGGAGCATACTTTCGACGTTTGTCCCCTTCGGCGGTGCAATCTCGCTGGTAACTACAAACTTGCCAGAGTCAAGGGCGTCTTTGAACCTCGATACCATTGTCCTGCTCCTTGCTCACCAGATTTTTATCGTTCTCGGTCTCGGTACCACCTGGAAGTTCTTGGGCGGCTGGTACTTCCGCATTAAATCAAGCCGGCCCTGCTCTTTCAGGCGCTCATAGATAAGCGTCCAGGCGCAGTCCTTTTCTTTATCAACCTCGCACTTGCCGTTGTTGGTGCCGCCGCACGGACCATTCACCAGACCCTTGTGGCAGAGGGTTACCGGGCAAATGCCGGCGGTTTCGCCGATGATGCACTGACCGCACTGGGCACAGACCTCATGAAAGTAGCCCGGGGTGTCTTCCAGCCCGATAAAAAGGGTATCCACCGCCGGGATAACCGGACGGTCAATATACAAGCTCATCCGGTGCACCCCTAAGGCACAGCTCATAGACAGAATACAGTCCGCACTCTGAAGCGCCGGGCCATTTTCCTTCATGGCAACCTCAGTCATTTCGTCACAGGCGGTGGGAATAACTGTCCAGCCACTGACCCGCTTGCCTACCTCCTGCAGGAGGTCCCTCATCTCCAGAACCTGCTCAGTCCCACCGGTTTTGGTCATAGTAGTGCAGGTACCGCAGCCAATAATAAACGGTCTGTCAAGAGTGGCTAACTGCTCCTTAATCTCATCAAACGGCTTCTGTCTCGTTATCGATTTCATAGTAGCCCTCCCGTTGAGCTAGCAATATGGCACCGTCACCCTTCCAGGTCGCACCTCAGGCATCGCTTGGCCTCTTGCCGAGCCCTCTCCTCAGGGAAGGCAAGCTCCACCTCAGCGAAGCTCGTTTTCCTTTCCTGAGTAGGCAGTAAAGCTGCTGCCTGTCTCGGCTGTACTTCCCAGGTCTCCTCGACTTCATGGCGCGCTAACTCGCCAGTAACTGCCGTCTTTCGGTCATACATCTCAACCCTGGAGGTATCGGCCTTCAGGTGTTTGTCTACAGCGATGGCCGCTCTCCGGCCGGCAGCGATGGCGTCTACCACCATACCCGGTCCGGTAACAAAATCGCCCCCGGCGAAGACCCCGTCGACATTGGTAGCCAGGGTATTGTTATCAACAACCAGGGTCTCCCAGCGGGTTCTCTCTAGGGCACTGTCCGCCGGGAGAAACGAAAGGTCGGGGGCCTGGCCTACGGCGGCAATCACGGTGTCAGTCTCGGCGAAGAACTCAGAGCCGGTGACCGGCACTGGTCGCCGTCGGCCACTCTGGTCAAGCTCGCCCAGCTTCATCCGGATACAGTTTAGTCCGGTTACTTCCCAGTTATCGCTGACAATCCTGGTGGGGCTAATCAGGAAATTGACCTGGACGCCCTCAGCGATAGTCTGGTCGTATTCCACCTCGGTCACCGGCATCTCCTCGCGCGACCGGCGGTAAAAGATGTTGACCTCGTCAGCGCCAAGGCGAAGGGCAGTGCGAGCCGCATCCAGAGCCACGTTGCCGCCGCCGATGACAGCTACGCGGCGGCCAACCCTGACCTGTCTACCGAGCCTTATATCCCTCAGGAACCTCAACCCGTAATAGAAACCAGTGACGTCTTCCAGCTCACCGGGTATGCCTATGCGCTGGCTCCTCTGAGCGCCGGCGGCGATAAAGACGGCATCAAAGCCCTCTCTCCTCAGGTCTTCCACGGTGAAATTTACGTTAATCGGGGTGTTGTACCTTATGTCCACCCCCCGCTTGGCAATATAATCAATCTCCTTTTGAATGACCTCCCGGGGCAAGCGGAACTCGGGTATTGCCACTGAGAGCATGCCGCCGCCTACCGGGAGGGCTTCAAAAACGGTTACCGGGTAGCCCGTCTGAGCCAGGAAGTAGGCACAGGATAAGCCGGTAGGCCCGGCGCCGACTACCGCCACCCGCTGACCGCGGGTCTGAGGAAATGGCTCCGGGTCTTCAGTCACATGCTCAAAGTACCAGTCAGCGGCGAAACGCTTGAGCTCCCTGATAGCCACCGGGTCGTCCAACTCTCCACGGCGGCACCTGCCCTCGCAGGGATGGTTGCAGATGCGACCGCAGATGGCAGGGAAGGGGTTACGCTCTCTGATGGTGTCAACGGCTTCCTTGTATTCACCTTCGGCAATGTGGGCAACGTATTTGGGGACGTTGATTCCCACCGGACAGGTATGCTGGCAGGGTGATATCATCAGGGCGTCGCAGACGGCGGCGGGGCACTTTTTCTCCCTTATGTGCGCTTCGTACTCATCCCGAAAGTAGTTGATAGTGGATAGCACCGGGTTGGGTGAGGTCTGGCCAAGGCCACACAGTGAGCATTCCTTAACCGTGGTCGCTATGGCGAGCAGGATGTCAATATCCTCATCACGCCCTCGGCCCTCGGTGATTCTGGTCAGAATTTCCAGCATCTGCCTGGTTCCCAGGCGGCAGGGGGTGCATTTTCCGCAGGACTCAGTCTGGGTGAAACTGAGGAAGTAGCGGGCTATCTCCACCATACAGGTGGTCTCGTCCATCACCACCATGCCCCCGGAGCCCATAATCGAGCCTAAGCCGGTTAAAGACTCATAGTCCGCCGGTGAGTCGATAAAACGGGCCGGGATGCAGCCTCCCGAGGGACCACCGGTCTGTACCGCCTTCAGTTGCTTGCCCCGGGGGATGCCACCACCGATATCATAGATAATGTGTCCCAGGGGAGCCCCCATCGGTACCTCCACCAGGCCGCTGTTGGCAATCTTGCCGGTGAGAGCGAATACCGCTGTGCCCTTGCTCTTTTCGGTGCCGACGCTGGCAAACCACTCAGCGCCACGCTCAATGATAATCGGGACAGAGGCCAGCGTCTTTACGTTATTGATG
>CAZMZA010000060.1:0-8827 GCA_964570635.1 uncultured Dehalococcoidales bacterium | reverse complement strand
CCCCAGCAGGGCGCAGATTAAGACCTTATTTACCACACGATGAGACACCAGGACGACCGTCCCTTCGTATCGGGCTATCAGGCTATCCACCAGACCAAGAGCTCTACTCCTGACCTGAGCCAGGCTTTCACCGGCCGGTATTATTACCTCGGCAGGATTCTTAAGCCACCGGGCGTAAAGCTCCTCATACCGGCTCTTAACTACCTCCTGAGATAACCCTTGCCACTCCCCGTAATCAAAATCTACAAGGTCGGGAGCGATTTCTACCTTGAGGTCATGACGGTAAGCCACCACCTCGGCAGTCTTTAACGCTCGTTTTAACGGACTGGAGTAAACGGCATCTATGTTTAAATCCCTCAGATATTCCGCCAACAGCTCCGCCTGCTTCAGCCCGGTCTCGTTCAGCTCAACATCTATCCGGCCTCTAAATATCTCCTCCACATTCCAGTCAGTTTCCCCGTGTCTTACCAGAACGATTTCCGTCATTTCATTAACCGCACCGCTTTCTTATAAAGGTGACAGACGATATCAGGGTGGAGGAGAAAACAACGGGATAGAATAGCGTAATCACTGAGCCTGTATGATATTGAAAGGGATAGGTGAAATGAGAGCAAAACCATAGCGACTAGCCATACTTCGCCGCACTAGACTGAACATACCACACCTTATGCCTATCACATACCTATGATTTTTCTGTCTTCTCGACTTCAATGGTGCACTCGGTTACCAGCGCGGCAAAAGCCGCCAAGGCAGCCAGGACCGGAGCCGCCAGAATCCCTACTGCTGCTGCCGGAGCGCCTATTGACAGCGGAAGCTCCAATACGGTTCGCCCTCCGTGCAGCAAGCGCACCCTCCTGACATTACCCTCGTGCACGAGCTGTTTGATTTTCTCAACCAACTCACTTCCCGAGATGGTAAACTTTTCGCTGCTAGTCATTTAAAGCCTCCTTTGAGGGAAGTAAACCTACCTGCCGTCACCACCTCCCCCCGCTTGCCTTTCCCTATATTAGATTGTCCTATATATTGTGTCAAACAATTTGTGGTAAGATTGACCATTGTATATGTCTCCCGCTCACAGGTCAAGCGGGTACCCCAAAAGGAGAGGGAGGTGAAGAGAAGAATCCGGTTAGGGACTTTGCCCCAACTGAACGCTCACTTTCGTGGTATACTGAAAGTTACAAGGAGGCCGATTTGAAGGGGAAAGATTTACTTTCAGTATCTGACCTGAGCGGTGAGGATATCCGGTTATTCATATCAGAAGCAATCGGCATGAAGGCTCAGGGATGGCTTTCGTTACTTGACAGAAAAGTGCTGGCCCTGCTTTTTGAAAAGCCCTCACTGAGGACCCGGGTCAGCTTTGAGATAGCCATGAACCAGTTAGGCGGAAATAGCATCTACCTCTCGCCGACCGAGGTCGGCCTGGGGAAGCGAGAGGCAGTCTCAGATGTAGCTCAGGTGCTCGGTCGCTATGCCGATGCTATTGCGGCTCGCACCTTTTCTCACCATACCTTAGAGGTTCTGGCCAGCCACTGCCAAGTGCCGGTGATAAACGCACTGTCCGACCTGGAGCATCCCTGCCAGGCGCTGGCTGACCTGCTTACCATCTATGAGAAAAAGGAGGAGCTTCAAGGGGTGACCCTGGCCTTTGTTGGCGATGGTAACAACGTGGCCCACAGCCTCTTGCTGGCAGCCTCCCTCGTGGGAATGAATTTCAGGATTGCTTCCCCCAGCGGCTATGCCGTTAATGAAAGGATACTGCATCTGGCGCAGGAGTACGCCGCCAGCAGCGGTAGTGAAATAATGTGCACTGAGAAGCCAGAACTGGCGGTTAGCGGAGCCGATGTGGTTTATACTGATGTATGGACCAGTATGGGGCAGGAGGCTGAGGTTGCCCAGCGAGTCCAGGCTTTTGCTGGCTATCAGGTAAACGGCGAACTCATGTCTCTAGCCAGAGAAGATGCCATATTCATGCATCCTCTGCCGGCTCACCGGGGTGAGGAGGTGGCTGAGGATGTCTTAGATAGTCCGCAGTCAGTAGTTTTTGACCAGGCTGAGAACAGGATGCACCTGCAGAAAGCACTGCTGGCGATAATGCTGGGCGGACTGGACATACCGCTGGCAGCACTATATTAAGAACGTCAGGAGAGACAGCATGTATATATTCAGAACGTTATTAAGCCGGGGCTGGCCAGCTATTCTGATAACGGCGATAGCTTTACTCAGCATTTTATATGAGTGGGAAATATGGGCGGTAGCCACGGCTCTGATTGTCATCCTGCTGAGCGGCTTAGTAATAGCAATAGTCGAAACCAGAGAGAGAAAACTGGAGCTCGCATCACACCGGCTGAGGGAATTGGCTGGCTATTTTAACCGGAGATTTGTGGGTAGTTCGTCCCTATCCATCTTCGCCATTATAGATAGCCTGTTCAAGGTTGATAATCCCGGGGTATGGGACTGGGCACGAGCCTGTGATATGTCACAGCGCATCTTTGACACCTGGTGCCACAGCTTTATCACCAGGGTGGAGAGTGACATTAGAACCAGGCGGTTCGATGTTTACCTGCGCACCTATTTAAACGAGCTCTGGTTGCTAAGCAATCATTATTACGAATTCATAGAACAGTTCTATGAGATGGCACAGAAGATTGAAACACCGCGGGAGACTACTGACCAGTACAACCGACTCGTAACGGAGTATAATGCCTTCGCTCAGAGCTTCAGGGACAATATTAGCGAACTGAAGAAGGTTGCCAGAACTGAGATTGAGCCCCCCAGCGTCAAACTGGCCAAAGAGTTGTCTACCCCACTCCTTTAATCCCCCCGGCAAAGGGGTGGACAGGTTAAAAGAAAAAGGACTACCTATTCTTCCAAACCACCTGTATTAAGACTACTTTATCCGCAGGCTTCTGATAATGGGTAAGAGCAAACCTATAGTGGCTATTATCGGCAGGCAGAATGTGGGCAAGTCCACCCTTTTGAATCGAGTGGTGGGTAAGCGGCTGGCTATTGTTGAGGACCTGCCTGGGACAACCCGCGACCGTATATTTGCCAGCGTGTCGTGGCAGGGAATTGAATTCAACATGGTTGATACCGGCGGCCTGGAAGTAAAGCCGCGGTCCACTATAGCTCAGGCAGTCAAGGTACAGGCAGAGGCAGCTATCGCTGAGGCCGACGTTCTTGTTCTCCTGGTGGATATCAGGGACGGAGTGGTGCCCGCTGACCTGGAGATAGCTGACACACTTCGCGGGGTAAATAAACCAATAATATTAGCGGCTAACAAGGCAGACAACACCAAGCTTGAGCCCCAAGCGTCAGAGTTCTACCAGTTAGGGCTGGGAGAGCCACTGGCGATAAGTGCTTACCACGGCCGTGGTACCGCCGAACTCCTGGACAAAATTGTCTCTCTGTTGCCAGCTCCGTCGCCGCCTGAGTTTGAACCAGAGGCAATAAAGGTAGCCATCGTCGGCAGGCCCAACGTAGGTAAGTCGATGCTGTTGAACGCCCTGCTGGGTGGAGAGCGGACTATAGTTGATGAGGCGCCAGGAACCACCCGCGACGCCATAGACACGCTGCTTGACTTTGAGGGACAAAGTGTGTTACTTATTGATACAGCTGGTATCAAGCGTCGGGGACGAGTAGGAGTTGGGGTGGAGCGATACAGTTTCATACGTGCGCTACGAGCCATTGACCGGGCTGACATAGCGCTGCTTGTTCTTGACGCAACCGAGCTGGTGACAGCCCAGGATACCCATGTTGCCGGCTATATCCAGCAGGCTACCAAGGGCGTTGTTCTGGTAGTCAATAAGTGGGACCTAGTTGTGAATAATAGCACAGTCGAGTGTGATAGATATATCCGGAGTCAACTTAAGTTTATAGCCCACGCACCGATACTCCATATTTCGGCTAAATTCGGGCAGGGCGTGGATAAGGTCATGTCCCGGGTGCTTGAGACATATCGGGAGAGGCTTAAGAGGCTATCTACTGCCGTAGTTAACGACGTGGTGCAGCAGGCAGTAGCCACTCACCACCCCCCACGAAGCGGCAGCAAGCAGTTAAAAATCCGCTACGCGACTCAGGCGGAAGCAAATCCTCCAACCTTTGTCTTCTTTGTCAACGACCCCAAGCTAGTACACTTCTCCTATCAACGCTACCTGGAGAACAAATTGCGCCAGGCCTTCGGCTTCGCTGGTACCTCACTCCGCCTAATCTTCAAAACCGGGGGGGAACAATGATAATCGCCAAGTTTGTTATCGTGGTGATACTCGGTTACCTCCTGGGTTCCATTCCCTTCGGGGTATTGATTGGTAGGCGGAGAGCCGGGCTAGATGTTAGAGAGTACGGCAGTGGCCGGAGCGGCGCAACCAATGTGCTGCGGACGGCTGGCGGTAAGGCAGCGGCTGTCGTAGCCATCCTGGACGTCTCAAAGGGAGTACTGGCCGTAGTATTTGCCGGGCTGATAGTTAGCGGGGATTATCTGGTGGTAGGTAATGTCGCCTTGGGTACGCTGGTCGCCCAGGCTATGGCGGCTCTGGGCGCCGTAGCCGGACATGTCTGGCCAGTATTTCTTAAATTCCGTGGTGGCAGAGGGGTGGCTACCTTTTTTGGCGGGTTAATCGCCTTATGCCCGCCAGCAGCTATATTTGGCGGCGAGATAGCAATTATTGGGGCTGGCCTCACCCGGTACGCTTCTCTGGGTTCCATTGCTGGAACAGTGGGTACCTACACCATATTGGTACCCCTCACCATTCTGAACGGCTTCCCCATTGAATACCTGGGCTACAGTCTCATCGGCGTGTTGATAGTCATTGCTACACATCGAGATAACATCACCAGACTGGTCTCAGGCAAGGAACGCAAGTTGGGAGACAAAGCCCAAGTAGGGGATTGGCCACCATCTGACCACCCAGAAAGTCAAAAGAATCAGGAACCCAGTACCGGGAGTGAGGGATAGAATATGCCCAAAGTTACCATTATCGGCACCACCAGCTGGGGAATCACTCTGGGTCTGGTATTAGCGCGTAAAGGAATACAGGTTAAGCTGTGGGCGCGGAGTGAGCGGGAAGCCAGCGAGCTAAACACCAATACTCCCAATTCAATCCTGCCGCCCGACATTACCTCCCTCTCCCAGCTATCTGTTACCAGTTCGCTAAGCGAAGCGCTGGACGATATGGACGCCGTTACCCTGGCTGTGCCATCACAGACCATGCGGCAGAACATGAGGTTAGTGGCTCCCCATCTCAAGAAGAAGTCGGTGCTGGTAATTAGTGCCGCCAAGGGCCTGGAGATTGAGAGCGGTAAGCGCATGTCTCAGGTAATTGCCGAGGAACTCGACCCTCGCTTTCACTCTCGCATCTGCGTGCTTTCTGGACCAAATCTCTCCCGCGAGGTCATGCTTGACTTACCGGCAGCCTCAGTAGTAGCCGCCGGAAATGAAGCTATAGCCAGAAAAGCCCAGAAGCTGTTAACGGCCCCTAATTTTTCCGTTTATACCAATAGCGACATTATCGGCGTGGAGTTGGGCGGAGCACTGAAGAATATCATCGCTCTGGGTGCCGGCATGGTGGATGGGCTCGGCTACGGCGACAATGCCAAGTCGGCTTTCATCACCCGAGGTCTCACCGAGATAACCGCTCTTGGAGTGACTCTGGGGGCAAGCCCGCTTACCTTCTCTGGACTGGCCGGCTTGGGCGACCTAATAGCTACCTGTGCCAGCCCGCTAAGCCGGAACCACTACGTGGGGGTAGAATTAACCAAGGGGCGTCCGCTAAAAGAGATAACCGAGTCAATGGAAGGTGTAGCTGAGGGAATAACCACCACACTCGCTGTCTGGAAACTGGCACAGCAACTTGAGCTGGAAATGCCCATTACCGAGAAGATGTACGAGGTACTTTACGAGGGGGGTGACCCCCGCCAGGCGATAGCTGAGCTACTGGGAACCAAGGGAAGACACGAATTAGTCGGCCGAAAATGGCGGCTGTTTTCACTCTTCAGACACCGTGGTTAGCTCCTGAACCTCTGTAACCAGCCTTTCCATTTGTCTGACGCCGGCATATTAGCCGGTCCCAAGCCTGAAGCCAGCTCTTCGAACAACTGGCGCTGCCGCTTGTTCAGCTTATCCGGGGTAACCACAAAAAGAGTAACCAGTTCGTCGCCACGCCCACTCCCTCGCAGATGGGGAACACCCTGACCTTTAAGTCGAAAGACCGTACTCGTCTGGCTACCCGCCGGAATCTTGAGCGCGGTCTTACCGTTCAAAGTAGGCACTTCTACCTCAGCACCGAGGGCAGCCTGAGCCACATTAACCGGCAGCTCGTAAAGGATGTCATCACCATGTCGGACGAAAAACTCGTGCTGCTTGACCGACAGTACGACGTAGAGGTCACCCGGTGAGCCACCTCTGGTTCCAGCTTGACCTTCACCGCTAAGACGTACCTGAGAGCCATTGTCAACCCCGGCCGGGATTTTGACTGAGATAGTGCGCTGGCACTTTTCCCTGCCCGTGCCCCTACACTGCGGGCAGGGGTCGGTGATAATACTGCCTTCACCGTGGCAATGATGGCAGGTAACGGTACTGACAAAGCGACCGAAGAAACTCTGCTGGACCCGGCGCACCTGCCCCGCGCCATCACACTCGGGGCAGCGACTGGGCTTGCTACCCGGCTTGCAGCCAGTACCGCCGCACAGGGAACAGTTCTCGACCCTCGATATGTCTATCTCCTTTTCGCAACCAAAGGCTGCCTCTTCGAAGGCAATGGTAACCCCGTAACGCAGGTCGGCACCACGCTGCGGAGCCTGACGGGCGGCAGTGGTGGTCCCACCAAAGAAGGTATCAAAAATGTCGCCAAGGCCACCGAAGCCAAAACCTTCGAAGCCCTGCCCGAAAAAGCCATCAACACCGCTATGACCGAAACGGTCATAGGCAACGCGCTTTTCGCGGTCGGAGAGCACCTCGTAGGCTTCGTTCACCTCCTTGAACTTGTCAGCCGCCCCGTCCTCTCGGTTGTGGTCAGGATGATACTTAAAGGCCAGCCTGCGATAGGCCCTCTTTATTTCCTCATCGTCAGCATCCCTGTCTAAACCAAGGACGGCATAATAATCACGCTTTGTTGGCACGTTATAACCCTGTTCCCTCTCTCTAACTCCTCAACCTAGACCTCTCGGAACTCACCCTCAACTGTTCCTTCCTCTCCACCTTCACCCGATGGCGGTTCACCGCCCGGCGGTGGTTCTCCACCTGGAGGCGGCTGCCCATAAATGGCAGAGCCGACTCTCTGCATGGCATCAGACAGCTCCTGAGACGCCCTACGGACACTCTCGATATCCGTTCCCTGCAATGCCGAGCGTACCGCGGCTATCTTGCTTTCTATCTCCTGGTTCAAGTCGGACGGTATCTTGTCCTTCTGCTCCCTCAGTGTCTTATCTGCGGTGTAAGCCAGCGTATCCGCCGCATTGCGCACTTCCACTTCTTCCCTGCGCTTGGCATCCTCGGCAGCGTGTGCCTCCGCCTCGCGCTGCATCTTCTCTACCTCTTCCTTAGACAGCCCGCTGGAAGCGGTAATGGTGATTTTCTGCTCCCGGCCCGTGCCCTTGTCCTGAGCCCTGACGCTGAGGATGCCGTTAGCATCAATATCGAAGTTAACCTCAATCTGAGGCACACCCCTGGGGGCAGGCAGAATGCCATCAAGCATAAACCGTCCCAGCGTTCTGTTATCAGCGGCCATAGGTCTCTCCCCCTGGAGGACGTGGATTTCAACGCTGGGCTGGCTATCGGCGGCCGTGCTGAAAATCTGGCTCTTGGCAGTCGGAATGGTGGTGTTACGCGAGATAAGAGGCGTCATCACCCCGCCCAGGGTTTCAATACCGAGGGTAAGTGGGGTAACATCAAGGAGGAGCACGTCCTTCACCTCTCCCTTGAGAACTCCTGCCTGAATAGCCGCACCTACAGCCACCACCTCGTCGGGGTTAACCCCCCTGTGGGCTTCCTTACCGAAAAACTGCTTTACCTTATCCTGCACCAGCGGCATTCTGGTCTGGCCGCCGACCAGAACCACCTCATCAATCTGAGACACGGTTTTCTCAGCATCGTCCAACGCCTGACGGCAGGGACCCAGGGTCTTCTCCACCAGGTCCATCACCAGCTGCTCCAGTTTAGCCCTGGTGAGAGTAATATTGAGGTGCTTGGGTCCACTGGCATCAGCGGTAACAAAGGGGAGATTGACCTCAGTCTGCTGTACGGTGGAAAGCTCGCTCTTGGCCTTTTCGGCAGCCTCCTTTAATCGCTGCAGAGCCATCCTGTCCTGCCGCAGGTCTATTCCCTGGTCTCTTTTGAACTCATCGCAAAGCCAGTCCATAACCCTCTGGTCGAAGTCATCTCCGCCCAGATGGGTATCCCCGTTGGTTGACTTGACCTGGAAGGTGCCTTCACCCAGCTCCAAGATAGATATATCAAAGGTGCCACCACCAAGGTCATAGACGGCAATAGTCTCATCATTCTTCTTATCCAGACCGTAGGCTAGAGAGGCAGCAGTTGGCTCGTTGATTATCCGCAGTACCTCCAGCCCGGCTATCCTGCCCGCATCCTTGGTTGCCTGGCGCTGACTATCGTTAAAATAGGCAGGCACCGTGATTACAGCTTCGGTGACCTTCTCACCAAGATATGCTTCAGCGTCTGCCTTGAGTTTTTGCAGGATCATGGCCGAAATCTCCGGCGGGCTGTATTCCTTATCACCCATCACTACCTTGGCATCGCCATTAGGTGCCTTGACTATCTTAAAGGGCAAGAGCTTCCTGTCGTATTCCACAGTGGGCTCATCATACCGGCGTCCCA
>CAZMZA010000059.1:0-8856 GCA_964570635.1 uncultured Dehalococcoidales bacterium | reverse complement strand
GGGTACCGCCTACAGGACTGGATATGCGCCCCGTAATATACTGGGGGTGGAGTGGGTCTTGCCCAACGGGGAGATTTTGAGGACAGGTTCACTGGCTAACCCGGTAGGCAGTGACTTCTGGGGGGAGGGTCCGGGACCAGATGCCAGGGGCTTACTGAGAGCCGGTCTGGGGCATTTTGGTGCTTTCGGTGTGATAACCAAAATGGCGATTAAACTTTACCCTTGGCCCGGTCCGCCTGTATTACCCACCGAGGGTGTAGCCCCCGATAAGACGAGTGAACTGCCTGAACAGAAGTTCAAGTGGTTTCTCTTTGCCTATGCCTCTCTCGAAGAGGCAATCGAGGCCCTGTATGAAATCGGCAAGTCTGAGATTGGTGGCATCGTGCATCACTGGCCGACAGTGTACTTTGATTGGTGGTGGGCAAAATCTCGCGAGGAATACTGGAGTACCTGGTTGGAAGAATACTGGCAGAAGAATTTTAAGAATTGTGTCTCGGTCTGTCTCTGGGGGTTTGCCTCAGAGAGGCAGGTCGAGTATGAGGAGAAAGTACTTGACCAAATAATCCAGGAGACTGGCGGTAAACTGGTATCCAGCGAGCTATCTCAGGAGTGGTTGCCCTTCGCTGCCAACAATTGGGTCAGGGATACCAACGGCTGCCGATTAATGCGAATCGGCGGCTGCCTGGGAACTAACCTGATAACCTATGACTCGCTGGATGATGCGCAGCGAAGTTTGCAATCAGCCTGGGAAATTCTGGATAAATATTCCCCGCCTATCCTTGACTGCGACCATTCTGACTGGATTGCCCCCTATGACTTTTGCCACTTTGCTCTGTCAGAAACTGATTTCCCCCATGACAAAACGGATGAGGATTGTCGGGTTGTATTGGCAAGTGCTATCGACACCATAGCACAGTGTATAAAGGACCAAATCGCCGAATTCTCCAGCTGCATTGCGCCGGCGAACAGGACCGGGCCAGCCTTTGCCGATTTCCATCTAATACTGGCCAGGACTAAGAAGGCA
Source organism: uncultured Dehalococcoidales bacterium (assembly GCA_964570635.1). Classification (GTDB taxonomy): domain Bacteria; phylum Chloroflexota; class Dehalococcoidia; order Dehalococcoidales; family CAYYQY01; genus CAYYQY01. The sequence goes on along the minus strand of CAZMZA010000059.1, from coordinate 7,832 downwards.
CTCGACCCCAATAATATAGCCAATCCGACTCGGCTTATAGATATGGAGGCAATGGAGAGACCAGAGAGGTAGAGGGACCACGTTGTGGTCACTCTCTGCTAACCTTTTTGCGCAAGACACGGCCGCAGAGCTTACCGTTATATATGCCATCCTGTAGAACCGGGCTTCCGTTGATGACCACATGCGTAATCCCCTCGGGGTAGTGAGCCGGCTCAAAGTATGTACCTTTCTCGGCCACGGTAGCTTCGTCGAAAACGGTTATGTCGGCAAAACATCCTTCCCGTATCAGTCCTCTGTCTCTTATGCCAAATCTCTGCAGGCTCATGGAGGTCATCTTTCTTACCGCCTCCTCCAGGGTAAAGAGCCCGAGGTCGCGGCAGAAGTAGCCCAGTACCTTCGGGAAAGTACCGTAGGCAGCAGGGTGGGGGCGACCCTTCCCCGTTAGAATGGCATCGGTGTTAATCGAAGCCCGGGGGTTTGAGATTGTCTTCCTGAGCCACTCATCTCCTCTGAGGTCGCCAGACACCCCAAAATACAGCGCCATAACATCTCCCTGCCCCTGAATAATCAAATCGACAGCTGCATCAAAGGGCGTCTTCCCCGTGTCCTCGGCTATTTCGGCCAGGGTTTTACCTTCCAGTTGCTTATTGGCGGCACTTCCGGCAGAGATAATAAGAGTGTTCTCCCATCCCGTCGTCTTGATATTGATACGACTCCTGACTTTGCTATCCTGCAGCCGCTCGATAAACTTGGCTACCCCTCCTTGGATAGACCAGGATGGGAAAATAGCCAGGAGTGTGGAATTGGCAGCTACGTACGGGATGACATCGAAGGTGATATCCACGCCTCTGGAACGAGCCTCGTCATGAAGTCTAAGTACGTGGTCAAGCTTTGGCCAGTGTTCCTCACCAAAGGCTGACAGGTGCGAGTGTTGTACGCCGACACCAGTCTGTTCACCTACCTTGATGATTTCTTCGGTCGCCGGCAACAGGGTTTTGGCTTCGCCTCGAATATGAGAGGTAAAAACGCCCCCGAAATCCCTTAAGGGCCTGCAGATGGCAATTAGCTCGTCGGTATCGGAATAGACCCCCGGCGGGTAGATTAGCCCGCAGGAAACGCCAAAGACCCCTTGTTCCATGGCTTCTCTAACAAGCCTGGCCATGGCTTCTTTTTCGGGGTCTGTGGCCGGACCACCCTCAAGGCCCTTCACACAGGTACGTATTGCCCCGTGGGATACCAGGGGAACCACGTTGTAAGCCACGCCCTTTTTTTCCATGAAATCCATATACCCTTGCATATCATGCCATTGCCACTGAAGCTCTCCGCCCTGCAGAAACGAAGTCTGTATTTTCAGTAGTTCAAGGGTCTCCGGATTGACCGGTGCCGGGGAATAGCCGCAGTTTCCCGTCACGATTGTTGTTATGCCCTGGTGCACAAAGGGTTCCAGAATCTGGGGGTGTTCATCAAGTGGGAGGACGAAATCCGAATGGGTATGGATATCCACAAATCCGGGGGCAACAACAAGTCCCTTTGCGTCAATAACCTCTCGCGCCAGACTGCTATCGATGACCCCGATTCTTTCAATCTTGCTCTCTTTGATGGCTACATCTCCGAAGAACCAGGGATTACCTGTGCCGTCGACAATTTTTCCATTCTTGATTAGTAAGTCAAACATCGAGGTCATCCCCCGCCCGGGTCATTTTATGCCTGAGGTTGTTTCGAGTCTAGCCCTGATTTGAGAGCTTGTCAATGGTTTGGGAAACCTTTAAAAGTCTGAAAGTGGAAATCACGGGGAGACCGACGCATTTTGGTTTCATCTACGCCGGTATATTGGCTGCCTCAGGTGTCTTGACAGAGGCGGGTAAAGCGAGTAACATTTGCATTGTTCCGTCGGCAGAGTGGAGCAGAGGCTTGCCGGCTGAGTAAAACCAGCGAAGTAAAGTATGATTCGATTGTTTGGTGGGTGGCCAAGGAGGGAAGAGGGAGCGGGCTGCCCGGCTTCTGGTAGTAAAGTATGTGAGGAGTGACGAGCTTGTCTTGGCACTCCTCAGCATTTTATGGAGCGCAGTGCGGTGGGGGGTGATGCTACCATGAGGTGGGTTAGCCAGGAGCCACAGCAAATCAGTATTTGGGGGGTTCTTTTATGGCTACAAAAGTTACGGCTGTTAAAGACCAGCTAGCTAGGATTGTAGGCAGGGGTAATGTTCTTGATACCCCGGAAGTGATAGAGCGCTATGGCCGGGACTGTAGCGTAGAGCGTCCGGGGCTTTTCACCTGTGTAGTGCGTCCCGGGGATGCTAAAGAGACGCAGCGGGTTATTCAGCTGGCTAATAAAGCCGGGTTTACCGTTGTGCCCCAGACCTCAGGCATTCACTTTAATGGCAGTGCCATACCCAGAGTGGGTGGAGTTGTCCTTGACCTGTCGAGGATGAACCGGATAACCGAGATAGACGAGGAAAACAATGTGGCCCACCTTGAGGTGGGGGTAACCTGGGAGCAATTCCAGGCGGCACTGGAGGCCAGGGGCTACCGGGGGGTGATTCCTCTGTTGCCCCATTCCTCGAGGTCAGTAATTACCGACTGGCTGGAGAGGGAACTGCCGGTAGTCCAGGTTCACGAATATGCTGACCCGCTGCTGAGTACGCAGGTCATCTGGGGTAACGGGGAGGAGTTTGTCACCGGGTCGGCGAGTATAGACACCTTTCGTGACCCGGAGCACCCGGAGTGTCTGGCTGATGGTGTGGTTCCCGATGGTCCGGGTCCGATAAACTTTGACGAGTTCCTGTATGGTGCCCAGGGGACGCTGGGGGTGGTGACCTGGGGCATTGTTAAGATAGAGCCGATACCCACTCTGACCAGGACCTTTTTCATTCCCACCGCCAGGGCTGAGGAGGCTATTGAGCCGATATACAGGATATTGAGGCGCCGGGTAGGTTACGAATGCCTGCTCATTAACAACGTAAATCTGGCGGCTATTCTCACTGAGAGGTGGCCGAAGCAGTTTAACGAATTCAGGAAAGCCCTCCCTTCATGGACGACGGTCCTGGTCCTTGGTGCTCTGAAGCGCCGTCCTGAGGAGAGGATAGCTTATGAGGACGAGTTCCTGCGGGGCTTGATGTCGTCCTACTTCGGCAATCTGGAGCTTAGGACCACTTTACCCGGGCTACCCGCAGTTGAGAGGAAGCTGCCTGAGATGCTGCGCAAGCCGTGGCCTAAGGGTAAGACCTACTGGAAGCACGCCTACAGGGGGGGCTGTCAGGACCTCACCTTTATGACCACTCTGGAGAGGGTGGGACGTTTTCTCCCCGTGGTAAACGAGGTTGCCGCTAGGTATCAGTATTCCAGCAGTGACATCGGCTGCTACGTTCAGCCGGTGGAGAACGGGCGTGCCTGCCAGCTCCAGTTCAGCTTCTACTATAACCCTGATGATGAAGCCGAAAGGGAGAGAATACGGGGTCTCTATGATGAGGCTGGTGCCGCATTGCTGGAGGAGGGTGCCTATTTTACCCGGCTTTACGGTGCCATGGCCGACATAGTCTACCGGAAGAACGGTGATTACACTGCGATATTAAAGAGGCTGAAGAAGCTGTTTGACCCCAATGCCATATTGAATGCAGGCCACCTGTGCTTCTAGCCGGTGGTTGTTAAAGGAGGGTACCATGTCCGAAGGAAAGGAACGACTCGCTTTAGGGTTGAATCTGGATAACTACAAGTATGATGCCCGGCATTGTGTGAGCTGCCACCAGTGCCGTTGGATAGACTACAATTACGTACCGGGGCTTGATTTCTCCTGGAAGTGCCCGCCGTGGCAGTACAGGCAGTTTGACGCCTATGGGGCGGAGGGTAAGAGCCGGATAGTGTACGACCTTTTGACCGGGAGGCTTGACTGGGCTAACCCCAGGCTTCGGGACATAGCTTATGAGTGCAACCTTTGTGGTGCCTGTGATATGGGCTGCAAGCGCAACCTTGACTTCGAGCGGCAGATGATGCTGGAATCGCTGAGGGCTAGGATGGTGGAAAAGGGGTACGGCCCTCTGCCGGAGCACGAGGAGTGGACAAGGAACATAGAGGAGACCTCCAATCTGTTCGGTAAGGAGCCGGCGAAGCGTTTGGACTGGGTGCCGAAGAATGTTAAGGTAGCCAGCAGGGCAGATATGCTCTACTTCGTCGGGTGCAGGTCGGTCTTTGTTGATACCGAGATTGCTGCGGCGACAGCCAGGATTCTGAATGCCGCCGGGGCCGACTTCATGGTGATGAAGGAAGAGCCCTGCTGCGGTCATTTTGTCTTTATTACCGGGCAGGTAGAAAAGGCAAGGAAGCTGGCTGAGGAGGGCCTCAGACTGATTCGGGAGACCGGTGCCAAGAGGGTAGTATTCAGCTGTGCCGAGTGTTATAAGACGGTAAAGGTTGACTACCCCAAGCTTCTGGGCTTTTCCACTTCGGACCTGGGCTTTGAGGTAGTGCACATCGTTGAGCTGGTTGATGGGTGGGTCAAGGACGGTACGCTCAAGTTGGAGAAAAGGGTTGGCATGAAGGTAGCCTACCATGACCCGTGCAATCTGGGCAGGCTCAGCGAGCCGTGGCTGCAGTGGGAGGGGACACGTGGTGACTGGGGTCTTCTTGAGCCGACCCGTCAGTTTCGGCGCGGCATTGATGGTATCTATGAGCCGCCGCGGGATATTCTGAGGGCTATTCCCGGCATCGAGTTGGTGGAGATGTTTCGCCACCACGAGAATGCCTGGTGCTGCGGTAGTGATGGTGGGGTAAAGGAGGCATACCCCGACCTGGCCTCATGGACAGCGGGTGAAAGATTGCGGGAGGCAAGCGCCGTTGGGGCACAGGCAATCGTTTCTTGCTGTCCGGCGTGTCGGGAAATCTTCAGCGAAGCGGCCGGTGATGGTGTGAAGGTGTACGATATCACGGAATTAGTCGCCAGGGCCATTGGTAAATAGCAGTTAGGAGTTTATAACATGAGCAGTGCCAAGTCAGAGAAGCTGATAGCCGATGAAGCCTATACCGCTCTGGAGTCTATAGTCGGTCCCAGGTATGTAACGTCTGACCCGGCTGAGTGTCAGGCTTATACCGGCCGGGGATACTCGTTTGAGTTCTTTTGGTGGAATGACATTTCACGCAGGCCAGCCTGTGTTATCCTGCCTGAGACCGCGGAACAGGTGGCCCGAATAATCAAGGTGTGCAACCACTATGGTATACCTTATCTCCCCGGGAGTACCTTTGGCTGGGTCCCTCTAGCCAGCTCTAACCTGCGCGATGACTTCCTGGTCATTGACCTGAAGCGCATGAATAGTCTCAAGATTGACGAAAAGAACATGTATGCCGTTCTCGGCTCGGGGGTAACCTATTCCCATCTTCAAGCTGAGGCGATGAAGAGGGACCTGTATACCATGCTGCCTGCGGGAGGGGGTGGGGTGGGAGTAATAGCCAACCAATTGACCTACGGTGTGGGCTCCCTCTGCTATCGCATTACTGTCTCCTCTATACGGCGGATAAACGGCGTGGAGTGGGTTACTCCGGAGGGTGAGATAGTAAAGATTGGCTCCCTGGCCGACGGCGATGACGAGGCGTACTGGCGTGGCGGGCTTGGCCCCGGACTTCTCGGAGTATTGAAAGGGTACTCGGCCTGGGCGGGGAGCATGGGTATGGTTACCAAGATGGCGCTCAAGCTCTATCCCTTCCAGCCTGAAAAGCTTGAGCCGGACGGCATTGGATGCAATACCTGCGTTCAACTCCCGACCAGAATTAGGTGGTATAACATTACCTTCCCCACTGAGGAAGCCCTGCAAAACTCGACGCATGAGATAGCCAATGCCCAAATTGCCGCCTACGTAAATAGGGTGCCGGCTTACATGAGGGAGATTTCCAGGTGCCGGGGCAACAGCGAGTTCAGGAATATGTTCTGGGAGTCATGGGTCAAGCTGACACCGGAAGCGGTGGCCGATGTGCACATCCTTCGTGTCCTGCTTATCGGCTATACCTCTCAGGGGCAGCTTGAGTATGAGAGGCGGGTGCTGGCCGATATCGTGGAGGAGAACGGGGGCACGCTTCGCCGTACCAGGCAGACTGACGAATCCTGTTTTCTCTACGCTAATTCTCCAGATGTATGGGTCATGACCGGGGATTGGCTGCTGATTATGGTGGGCCTGGAGAGTATAAGATGTTCTCTCAAGGCCGGGGAGGAGTTTACCAGAAGATGGGACGAGGGGTACAAAGCTGACGGTATGGATGAGTACGGCGAGGTTCCCTGGTATATGCCCATGGAATTCGGGCGTGCCAGCTATTCCGAGACCGACGTCTATGCCGATTCGGTGAAGCTAGACCCGGATCGTGACGTATTTGACCGGGGCTTGCTGACAAGGCTGTTTGAGTTCTTCGATTCAGTGATGCCGACAATTGAGTTAAATACCGGCTGGCTGAATGTGTTCAGCACATACAGCGGGTGTAGCTATACCTCGGATGCAGCCCGGCGTAATACCCCGGTCTGGGTTGAGAGGTTCCAGAAGGAATTTAACCCCAAAGGACTCTCCAATACCGGCTTGCCTTACGTCGGCGATAAGCTGGCAGCCATGATGCCCGAAATAATAACCCGGGAAATAAAGGACACGGTGGCGGAAGTCAAGAAAGCAAAGTGGCGAGGGCTCTGAACCGCTGCCTTTGGTGAACGTACATGTGAGTGTTCGGGCAGTGATGGTGGCAAAGTCTTCTTAAAGGGGGCACAGGATGTATGTTCGCGATATTATGGTGACCAATGTGGTTACTATTCCGAGTAGCACCAGTGTTGCCGAGGCGGGGAAAATAATGGAGGCACACGGGGTTGACCGCTTGCCTGTGGTGGATAACGGTAAGCTGGTTGGTATAGTAACATCACGGCGGCTGGAGCAAGTATCTCCGTCCAAAGCTACCTCCCTTACCATGTGGGAACTGAGCTATCTGTTGAGCAAGACCACGGTGAAGGAAATCATGGTAAAAGATGTGGTTACGGTGACCCCCGATACTACCGTTGAGGAAACAGTGGCTCTGGCGCAGAGGCGCAGGGTGGGGGCGGTGGTGGTGGTTGAGAAGGGCAAAGTGGTGGGTATATCTACCACTACCGATATTTTCTACAAAATGCTTAATCCGATTCTGGGTGTGGGTGAGCCCGGCAGCCGTATTGCGGTTGTCGGCGGTGGCGAGGGTAAGGCACTGGAGGAAGTAATTTCATTAATAAACAAGTGGGGTCTGAAGATACTGACGCTGCATGTCCTTGCCCCTCCCGGTGCAGCTCAGAAACAGGTTGTGGTTCATCTGTCTACCGAGGACGTGAGCCAGCTTATTGCTGACCTAAAGAGCCGGGGGTATGAGGTAACCCTGAGGAAGCGCTGAACCCGTCCGTAATACCCTGTAAATGAACTTGACATAAAGACAGATGGTGATTAGAGCTATTGGCTTGAGTGTAGAAGGTATTAAGATTATCGGGCAGCTCTATCTGCCCGGGGGTGATTACCAGCCTCTCTACCCGGCTGTTTGTATTTGTCATGGCATACCGGCCGGTATTCCTGACCCCACTGATAGGGGATATGCCCTGCTGGCAGAGAGGATGTGTCGCCAGGGCCTGGCCGTATTCACTTTTAACTTCAGGGGGACCGGGGCCAGCGGGGGGGACTTTGACATTTTGGGTTGGACCAGAGACCTGCGTGCTGTCATTGACTATTTATGGGCTTTGCCTCAGTTAGACAGGTCTCGCCTGTTTCTGCTCGGCTTCAGTGGTGGAGCTGCTGCCGCCGTGTTTGTAGCCTCTCAGGACGAGAGACTGTCGTTGGTTGTAGCCTGTGCCTGCC
>CAZMZA010000058.1:0-8959 GCA_964570635.1 uncultured Dehalococcoidales bacterium | reverse complement strand
CCCTTTGGGGCAGCCTGCCTACCATTATCATTCAGGTGCGGCTGCTGGACTTTGTTGCCGAGTCGCAGAAGAATACCTACCTCGGGCTGCTCACCTTCGTCGGCTTAATTCTGGCTATGGCGGTTCAACCGGTCGCTGGTGCGATTAGTGATCGCTCTGGCTACAGATGGGGTCGCCGGCGACCCTACATCCTGGTTGGCGCTATATTGGCCCTGCTTTTCTTGCCCGGCATAGGCTTTTGCGGCAGTTACGCTGCCCTTTTAATCATTTATTGCCTTTTGCAGTTTGGCAGCAATACGGCACAGGGTGCCTACCAGGCCTTTATCCCGGACCTGGTGGCTGAGGAGAAGAGAGGGCTCGCCTCAGGGGTAAAGAACCTGCTCGAGGTGGGGGGTGGGGTTGCCCTGCTGTACCCGATAGGTCGGCTAATGGACCGCTACTTTACCGCTGGGGGAGGCTACTGGCTATGGCTGGCTCTGGGGGTACTGACTGTCGTCTTGCTCGGTGCTTTGCTGGCCACTGTCCTGATGGTCAAGGAGCGACCGGCGGCTGGTGGTGCTAAACTGTCTCTACGGCTGGCCCTGTACCAGAGCTTTAGAATCGACGTCCGGGCGCACCGCAGTTTCATACTGTTCCTGGTATCTCGCCTGCTCATCCTCATCGCCTTCGCTACGCTGCAGAGATATGCTCTGTATTTCCTCATGGATGTGGTTGGTGTTGCCAATCCGGTGGCCGTGACCGCTGACCTGCTGGTGGTGGTGGGTGCATGTCTGCTGGTTGCGGCTTATCCCGCCGGGCGCCTGTCGGACAGAGTGGGGCGCCGACCGGTCATCGTATCCTCAGGGCTTCTTGGCGCTTCAGGGATTGTGCTGCTGTTTTTCTCAGGTAGCTATATACAGATAATGTTCTGTGGTGCTCTTCTGGGGGTCTCCTTCGGTGCCTTTATGAGAGCCAATTGGGCGCTGGCCACGCTACTGGTGGCTAAGGGTGAGGAGGCAAGATACCTCGGTCTGACCAACCTGGCTACTGCCGGTGCCGGTGCCCTGGTAGGGCTTATGGGACTCGTAATTGACCTGTGTAACGCGAATATCCCGGGCTTGGGCTATAAGGTTATGTTGATGGCTTGCCTTGTCTGTTTTCTGGTGGGCTCAGCGGTGGTGATGAAAATCAGGGAGGGGGGTTAGCCCAGCCATTGTAACACGGCTTCCCATCCCCAGGCACCGGCCAGTGCTGCCGCTATGTAAAGCAGGCTTCTGCCTAGCCAGCACAGCAGGAAGAACTTCCAGAAGGGAAAGCGAAGGACGCCGGCGGCTATCCCGGCCAGGTCAAAGACAAAAGGTAATGCCGAAAAGACAAAAATAGTCGGGGCGCCCCATCTTCTCATCCAGCTCTCAACCCTGGCATATATCTGGTGATTTTCAACAATACCGCGTCCACTATATCCAGCCAGATAGCCGGTTGTCTCGCCTATGGCTGCCCCAGCCCCGCCTGCCAGACCGACCCCAACCGCCGAGGGCAAGATAGCTCCCAGAGCGGAGAGTATTAAGATGTTGCCCACGGGCAGAATCACGGTGGCGTTTAAGATAAGGCTGATAAGGAAGGCACCCGGATAGCCATAGGCTTCTAGTGCCTCAATCCTGTCCGGGTATTGCCGGTAGAAGTAGAGGATACCGATCGTGATGGCTATTACCAGGAGCAGTGTCGACAGGGGAACAAGTCTCGCTGTCAGGCGGTCTTTTCTGTCTACCCCGCCCTGTTTCCCGTTACCTGTTACCTTACCCATTTTTGTCCGCTCTCATTGTAGCATATCAAGGACTGGAGGGTGATAAAGGGGGGGTTGAATTTTATGCGGGGTGAGTGTGAGGCGGGCGATAAAGAGGTGAGAGGGGAAATTTACAGTATAGGGGAAAAGGGGGGCTAAAAATCGATTCTGTGCGTTCTGGTAGTGGTTTGTCGGCGGGGGTCGATAGCGTTTGTCCTTTGGGAGATGTTGACAATCTCCTGACGCAAAACTTATGATTAGCCCACAGGTGAAACGGAAACAGAGAAAGTGACTATAGAGGAGGTAAAATGTCTATCTATCTTATGCTCACCAACCTTACCGACGAGGGAAGGAAGACCGTTTATGAGAATCCAGACAGGATTAAGGAGGTCAACAAAGAGGTAGAGGTCATGGGGGTCAAGATACTGTCTCAGTATGCCCTGCTGGGTCCGTATGATTTCGTTAACATACTGGAGGCTCCGAGTGACGAAGTCGTGGCCAAACTGGCGATAAGGTTGAGCGCCAGGGGGACCGTGCAGCCCGTGAGCTTTGCCGCAATCCCTGTTGACGACCTTATTGCTGCCCTGAAAAAGGAGCCGCGTACTCCCTGGTGATACCTCGTGGTGTAGGGGAGGGCAAATTGACTCGATATGCCGCTCGTGCTATCATAATCGCAAGGCTATGATGTTATGTCAGCATTGACCGACCTTTATGCGGAAATTTCACTCTGTCAGCAGTGTGAAATAGCTAAAAACCGAACTAAGGTGGTGCCTGGTGAGGGGGCGGAGACTGCTGAAATATTGTTCATCGGTGAGGCGCCGGGCTGGCATGAGGACCAGCTGGGCCGCCCTTTTGTCGGGCCGGCGGGGTTGTTTTTGGATGAACTGCTGGCCTCTATCAATTTGAAGCGCAGCCAGGTTTACATCGCCAACGTGATGAAGTGTCGGCCGCCGGAGAACCGTGACCCCTTACCTTCGGAAATTCGTAACTGCCGTAAGTGGCTGGAACGCCAGATTGAGTTAATTAAGCCCAGAATGATTGTGACTCTGGGGCGTTACTCTATGGCAATGTTCTTCCCCGGCAAGAGCATAAGCAAGATTCACGGTACGGCTCAAAGGCGAGGCGGCGTGACCTACTACGCTATGTATCATCCAGCGGCGGCTCTGCACCAGCAAAGCCTTCGTCAGGCAATACAGGAGGATATGCTCAAGATTCCGTCTCTCCTGGCCAAGACAGAAGGCGAAACAGAGAAAGAAGACCAACCGCAACAGTTAAGCATGTTCTGAGATTAGGACCATGGCCAAGCCAAAACTCAAGATAATCCCCCTCGGCGGTCTGAGTGAGATTGGCAAGAATATGATGGTGATGGAATACGAAGATGACATCATCATCATTGACGCCGGGCTTATGTTCCCCGAGGAGGAAATGCTAGGTATCGACCTGGTAATCCCCGATATCAGCTACCTGCTCGACAAACGGGAGAAGATACGGGGCATAGTCATCACTCATGGTCACGAAGACCATGTCGGTGCCTTGCCCTATTTGTTGTCGGCGCTTGATGTGCCCGTTTACTCGACAAAGCTTACCCAGGGTCTTATCTCGGTCAAGCTGAAGCAGCGCCGGGCACGCTCCGGGGCCAAGCTTAAGGTGGTGCCGCCTGGTGCTCCGGTCAACCTGGGAAAGTTCAGGATTGAATTCTTCCCCGTGTGCCACAGCATACCCGATTCGGTGGGTCTAATCATCTACACTCCGGTCGGTACCATAGTTCATAGCGGTGACTTCAAGCTCGACTACACGCCGGTAGATGGCAAGCCTACCGACCTGTCTCGACTGGCTCAGCTGGGAGCCCAGGGGGTTTTGCTCCTGCTTTCCGACTCCACCTACGCTGAGCTACCGGGTTATACCCCTTCAGAAAAGGTGGTCGGTGAGACTCTAGACCGTGTCATGGCTGAGGCACCGGGAAGGGTGATTGTAGCTACCTTTTCTTCTCTGGTATCTCGCATTCAGCAGGTTATTGATGCGGCTGCCAAGTACCAGCGCCGTGTCTTTGTTGTTGGGCGCAGCATGAGTGATACGGTGCGCATAGCAGTTGAGTTGGGTTATCTCCACGCCCCCGAAGGGATACTGGGTCGGCTTGATGAGCTTCGGGGTATGCCTCACAACAAGACCGTCTTTGTGACCACGGGGAGCCAGGGGGAGCCGACCTCGGCTCTGGTCCGTATGGCCAACCGCGACCACCGCCAGCTTCACATCCTTCCTGGCGACACAGTAGTCCTTTCGGCAACGCCTATCCCGGGGAACGAAGCGGTTGTCAATAGAACGGTGGACAACCTTTTTAAGCAGGGCGCTCAGGTGTTCTACGATCGAGTGGCACAGGTTCATGTCCACGGGCATGGCAGCCAGGAAGAGCTGAAGCTGTTGCTGAACCTGGTCAAGCCAAAATTTTTCATGCCTATCCACGGCGAATACCGCCACTTGACTCTCCACGCCAAATTAGCTGAGTCGGTAGGCCTCCCTAAGGAAAACGTTTTCGTGCTGGAAGACGGTGATGTCCTTGAGCTTAGCCCGCAGGCAGGCAGGATAGCGGACAAGGTTAGTTCGGGTAACGTGTATGTGGATGGTCTGAGTGTGGGCGATGTCGGCACTGTGGTTCTTCGTGATAGAAAGATGCTGTCAAGGGATGGAATAGTGATGGTCATTATCGCGGTTAACCGGCAGACAGGCAAACTGGTCGGTCGTCCTGACATTGTGTCGCGGGGTTTTGTCGATACCAGAGAAGCCAGGGGTATGATAGAAGAGAGCCGCAATGTGGTCGCCCGGGTTCTGGACCATGGTCGTGACCGACCTGCTGACTGGGGCTTCGTTAGTACTAAGGTCAAAGATGTACTGAACAAATTCTATTACGAACGCACCAAGCGCCGCCCGATGATTCTTCCCTTTATGGTGCGGGTGTAGTTCGGAGTATTCGGACTCACGGGGGTTATGTGGTGGTAAAGAAGGCCAACACGGAGGGTAAGCCTAAAGGTAGGCCAAAAAGAAAGTCACGGTGGGGCCGCCTGCTGCGCTATTTCGTGCTGCCACTGGTAGGGCTGGTCGTCATCGTGGTGCTGTTATTTTGGCAGTGGTCAGCGCTGACTTCATGGGCGGGTGGCATGGTAGCGAACACGGCCAGACTGTTTGGCTGGGGGCTTGTTCTGGTACTGGCGGCCGCTGGCGTCATTGTCGGGTTGTCGTCCTCCCGGAAGCTATCCCTGTTTATATATCGTTGGAATAGGTGGCTGGGTGGCATTGCCTTCGGCTTGGTCGCCTGGGGAGTCTTGGCCATTTGGGGTCTGGGTGGCAGGATTGGTTTAAGTATTATCGGCTCGCTGGATGTTGCCGGGCTCCTTCGGCTACTGGGGTTAGCCGTCCTGGGTTTCTTGCTTGTTTTCCCCAGGGCCAGCTATCGTTTGCTAAGCGGTTCCATTTTATGGCTGGGCCGGCAGCTGAGAAGCCCGCCCCGCCCCAAGCCGGTTTACCAGCCAAGGCCAGCCCCCTCCCCGGTTAAAGAAAAACCCAAGCCCCTGGAGGTGGAACCAGAGCCAGAAAAGAGGTCGGTTATCCCCCAGGCGCTTACCCAGGCCCAGGAAGACCTTAAGCAGGTGGCTCAGGAGGTGTGGAAGAAGTACGGGGAATCAGCAACACTGGTTACTGTTGATGGCTGGTGGTTACCCCCGATTGATATTCTGGACACCTCTCCTGAGGTTGAGTTTAGCCATGCCGATAATATGCAGAGAGCCAAGCTTATTGAGGATGCCCTGGCTAGTTATGGTGTTGAGGCTAAGGTAGTACAGATAAACGCTGGACCAACAGTAACCCAGTTCGGGGTGGAGCCGGGCTGGGACCGCCGCATTAGGGAGGTGAGGGAGAAGGAGAAGGACGGGAGTATTACGATTAGAGCCGAGGAAATATCCAAGACAAGGGTCAAGGTGGAGAGAATTACCGCACTGGCTAACGACCTTGCCCTTACTCTGGCGGCACCCAGCATCAGGATAGAAGCCCCGGTGCCAGGCAAGTCGATGATTGGTGTTGAGGTGCCCAATGTAATCTCAAGCTCGGTCAGCCTACGAGAGGTGATAGAGAGCAGTGTTTTTCAGAAAACGAAGACCAAGTCCAAGCTTACTCTGGCACTGGGTAAGGGTGCCGGCGGTGAGGCGATAGCGGCTGACCTCTCCCGGATGCCACATCTGCTTATCGCTGGGGCTACCGGAAGTGGCAAGACGGTTTGCCTCAATTCCGTTATCTGCTGCCTCCTCCTGCAAAACACTCCCTATGATGTCAAGTTAATCATGATTGATCCCAAGAGGGTGGAGCTGACCCAGTACAACAGCATACCGCACCTGGCGACCCCGGTGGTGGTTGATACCAGCAAGGCCCTGAATATACTGCGCTGGCTCAACGAGGAAATGGACAGGCGGTATCTGAAACTGGCTTCGGCCGGTGCCCGTAATATAGAGGGCTATAACAAGACCAGGCAGGGAGCGGAAAAGAGCCCCTACCTTGTGTTAGTTATCGATGAGCTTGCCGACCTGATGATGGCTGGCTTTGATGAAGTGGAGCAGATTCTATGCCGCCTGGCGCAGCTGGCCCGGGCTACCGGTATTCACCTCATCGTGGCCACCCAGCGTCCCTCGGTGGATGTGGTCACCGGCTTAATCAAGGCTAACTTTCCCACGCGGATTAGCTTTGCTGTTACCTCTCAGGTAGACTCACGCACCATCCTGGATGGTGCCGGTGCGGAGAAGCTGCTGGGCAGGGGAGATATGCTTTATATGCCCACCGAGGCGGCGAAACCCAAGCGCCTTCAGGGGTGTTTCGTTTCTGATGCCGAGATTGAGAGGCTTGTCTATTTCTGGGGGAACCAGCAGGGTGAAGAAGCACCTTCGCTGAAGGTTGAGGAGCTGGCCGCGTCTTCCACTGCTGCCAGGAAAGAGGGCTACCCTAAAGACCCTCTGCTGGACGCCGCTAGGCAGCTGGCTCAGGAACACAAGCACATATCAACCTCTTTCCTGCAACGTCATTTGCGTGTCGGCTACCCCAGAGCCGCCCGCATCATGGAACAGCTTGAGGAGGAGATTGCCAAGGAGAAGGAAGGCCCGGAGTGACTACTCCTTGGCCCGGAGGCGCTTTAGCCTCTTTAGGATAGCATCCATATATATTCTGGCCAGGTTTTTCCCATGCTTGGGTATGCGCTCCCGCTTCTTCTTTAGCTTCTTTTCCCGGCGTTCCTGCCTGGTGTCCATCTCATTCATACTGGTCTTTCCTCAGCTCGATAATGCGGTCGCGCAGCAGGGCTGCCTTCTCAAACTCCAGGCTTCTGGCCGCCGTTTTCATCTGCGCTTCCAGCTCCTTTATCAGGCGGGCGATATCTTCCTTGGCGATGGGAGCGCCGACATAGGGGGGGCGGGTCTCGGCTACCACCCGTACGCGTTCTGTAATGTCCTTGATGGCTTTCCTTATCCCCTGGGGTGTGATGTTGTGCTCTTTGTTATAGGCTTCCTGCACCTGGCGGCGACGTTGCGTTTCCTCCATAGCTGCGGCCATAGAACTGGTCACGGTATCAGCGTACATGATGACATGCCCGTCTATGTGGCGGGCAGCACGCCCCATGGTCTGAATTAACGCCTCCTTCGACCGCAGATAGCCTTCCTTGTCGGCATCCAGGATAGCCACCAGGCTGACCTCGGGCAGGTCAAGCCCCTCCCTGAGCAGGTTTATACCGACCACAATATCATAGACACCCAGTCGAAGGTCGCGTAGTATCTCCACCCTTTCCAGGGTTTCAATCTCCGAATGAAGGTAATGGGTCTTCATGCCCATTTCTATCAGGTACTCCGCCAGCTCCTCGGCCATTCTCTTGGTCAGGGTGGTTACCAGGCAGCGCTCCCCCTTATCCACCCGGTTCTTAATCTGGTAGAGGAGGTCGTCAATCTGTCCCCTGGTTGGCTTGACCTCAACCGTCGGCTCAAGGAGGCCGGTGGGTCTGACCAGCTGCTCTACCACCTGCTGGCTGTGCTGGTACTCATAGTCGGACGGTGTAGCCGAGGTGTAGATAACGTGGTTGATACGCTCCTCAAACTCACCGAAGTTCAGCGGGCGGTTGTCCAGAGCCGAGGGCAGGCGGAAGCCGTATTCTACCAGGGTTTCCTTTCGGGAGCGGTCGCCGTGGTACATGCCGCGAATCTGGGGCAGGGTCATGTGTGATTCGTCAATAAACAGCAGGAAGTCGTCAGGGAAGTAATCGAGTAAAGTCCAGGGTGGACTTCCCGGGGGACGCCCCGATAGATGGCGGGAGTAGTTTTCCACCCCGGTGCAGAACCCCGCCTCCCGGAGCATTTCTATATCATAGTTGGTGCGCGCCTCGAGCCGGGCTGCCTCCAGCACTTTGCCCTGCTGCTTCAGTTCGGCCAGCCTCTCCTCTAGCTCCTGCTTTATGTTTTCAATGGCCAGCAGCAGTCGGTCACGGGAGGTAACGAAGTGCTTGGCCGGGAAAATGTCCACCGAGTCCAGCTCACCCAGCAGCTCACCGGTCAGCGGGTCTATCTGCATGATGCGCTCGATGTCGTCGCCGAAGAACTCGATGCGCAGGGCCAGCTCCTCGTAGGCCGGCTGTATCTCCAGGGTATCGCCGCGAACGCGGAACCTGCCCCGGGTGAAGTCGATGTCGTTGCGCTCGTACTGCATATCTACCAGTTGGCGCAGGACCTTCTCGCGGTGGTAGCTGTTGCCCCGTTTCAGGGTGCAGACAAAGTTATGGTATTCCTCGGGGGAGCCCAGCCCGTAGATGCAGGATACCGAAGCGACGATAACCACGTCGCGCCGCTCGAAGAGGGCGCGAGTGGCTGAGTGGCGCAGCTTGTCAATCTCCTCGTTTATATCGGCGTCCTTCTCAATATAGAGGTCAGTCCGGGGAATATAGGCTTCAGGCTGGTAGTAGTCGTAGTAGCTGACGAAGTACTCCACGGCGTTGTTGGGGAAGAACTCCTTGAACTCGGTGCAGAGCTGGGCGGCTAACGTCTTGTTGTGGCAGATGACCAGAGTCGGTCTCTTCACCCGCTCAATGACATTGGCCATGATGAAGGTCTTACCGCTGCCGGTAACCCCCAGCAGTGTCTGGCGCTTGAAGCCCTTATTTAGCCCCGCCACCAGTCCCTCCAC
>CAZMZA010000057.1:0-9013 GCA_964570635.1 uncultured Dehalococcoidales bacterium | reverse complement strand
ACCTTCAGGAGCAAACTCCTCATCACCCCGCCACAGAACCAGTGTTACCGCTACTCGGCTGAAAGCGTTGATAGTCACCGCCACATCGCCATAGTCCGCCCGGCGCCCCCCCAGTTCCCCGGCGGCTTCTACTAACCGCTCCAGTTCTCCACCAAAGTGGTCTAAAAAGGGCTTTACGGCTCTCTTGAAGAATACCGGAAAGTAGCTGCCTCCGTCCGGCACTTCTCTAAAAGTAATCAGCTTATTGGTCGCCGGGGTGCCCTTCGCCGAGGTCAGATAGTGCAGTATAAGTACCTTCTCTCTTAGAGGTATCTCTTCCTCGCTGTCTATTATGGAAATGTCGGCATCGGGGAGGACGATTCTGTACGGACGATTCAAAAACTCAAGGGTTATAACCTTCTGGGAACCAATTACCTCGCAGCGGGCGCCGCTTCTGAGACACTGGTTTTCTATATCATCAAGCTCAGCCAGCTGCTTGCTGGAGATTTTGATAGCTTGCTTATAACCGTATTCAACGTTGCGCTGATTCGGCATCGGTGAATGCTCATCTGTCATTATGACACCGGGTCCTGTCGAGATTGTTTATCAACCTCCCGTGTGTAATGACTGCCGCCCGAGCCAGTTAAAGTCCGGCAGCATCCAACAGCGCCGGCACCTTCTTCTCCCAGCCAATAGCCATGATATGCACGCCTTGGCAGATTCCCTTCAACGCCTTAATCGTGTCAGCGGCTATTTCCATCCCTGTCTTGGCTTTGTCCTCCGCTTCAGCCATTTTGTTAATGAATTCTTCAGGTACGAAAACACCGGCCACGTTTTTGTTCATAAAGCGTGCCATACCAGCTGACTTCAAGGGGATTATGCCGGCCATGATGGGGACACCGAACCCCTCTACCCGCTTCATAAACCTGGCAAAAGCATCAACATCATAGATTGCCTGGGTCTGAAAGAACTTAGCCCCCAGGGTAATCTTCTTCTCCATCTTGATAAGCTGTAGCTCGAAGGCAGCCTCGGTATCAGCCCCCGGGTTCACCACCGCCCCGGGGAAGAAATTGGGCTTACCCTGAAGCTCATTCCCCACCATGTCGTAGCCTTCGTTCAACCTGCTTATCATCCATAGGAGCTGGACCGAGTCCACATCATAGACAGGTTTAGCCTGCGGGTGGTCGCCGAGCGCGGGCAGGTCGCCAGTGAGAGCAAGGACGTTCTCAATACCTAAAACATAGGCGCTCAGCAAATCTGATTGGAGCGCCAATCGGTTTCTGTCCCGGCAGGTCATCTGCAAAACGGACTCGAGCCCGCTATCCTGCAGCAGGTGACAGGTAACCAGTGAGCCCAACCTCATCACCGAGCTCTGCTGGTCAGTTACGTTGGCAGCATCTACCCGCCCCCGCAGGACCTCAGCCACCTCGTTAATCTCGGTGGTATCGGTTCCCTTCAGGGGACCAACCTCCACAGTAACTACAAATTTACCCCCCTCCAGTGATGACCTCAGGCTCATCTCAGCTCCCAACTTTCCAGCCAGCCCGCTGGCCAGCAGGCTGGTTTGTCAATATCCTGTGCGCTAGCGCTATAACTCAAGCCAAGAGTGCGAGTACAAGGACTCGCCGGTAAGGACCCTTACCGTCTTGGCATATTTCGCCTCTTCTTCACCCAGGGAGGAGAGAGCAGGTTTCTCTCCATCCATCATCCGATGCACCAGGCTAAGCAGTTCCGGCTTCTTGCCTCTGGCTATTGCCATCAGCTCGGTATCAAAGGCGTCCACAATAGCCGCTTCCAGGTCGTATTTCATCAGCATCATCAGGTAGGTCTGGTTGAGATAGGGCCGCAGCTCGGCAGGAGTGCCGTTGGAGATATTGGATAGGCCCACAATAGACTTGCATCCGGGGGCAATATCCTTCAGCATGCTCATAAACTCCACGCAGGCTTTTACCTGATTGATTTCTACCGACACCGGCGTGACTATCGGGTCAACCCAGATATCCTCATTGGGAATGCCCGCTTCGTTGGCTTTATATATGAGGTCAACGGCTATCATGGCTCTTTCGTTGGAATCACGAGGCATCCCCTCCAACCCCCACAGGAGACCAATCATGCTCGCATTGTACTGTTTGGCCAAAGGCAACTCCTCATCCACCCTGGCCAGCGAGATAGAATTGATTAACGCTTTGCCCTTGTGTACCTTCAGTCCCGCCGCTAAAGCCACCGGGTTCGTTGTATCCAGAGACATGGGTAAATCAGTCACTTCCTGCACCGTCTGCACCACCCACTCCATCATCTCATCCCCTGCCTTCCGAGCGGGACCAATGTTAAGGTCGAG
Organism: uncultured Dehalococcoidales bacterium; assembly: GCA_964570635.1. Taxonomy (GTDB): domain Bacteria; phylum Chloroflexota; class Dehalococcoidia; order Dehalococcoidales; family CAYYQY01; genus CAYYQY01. The sequence continues at coordinate 6,696 of CAZMZA010000057.1, read as the reverse complement.
GTAATCAATACCAGCCTCAGTCTCAGCCTTGGCCAGTTCCTGAATAGGCCCCGCATCTCTTTCCCTCAATGCTGGGCCAATGGTTTTCGACATTATATTTATGTTTTCCCCGACAAGGATCATTGCGTTCCTCCTTTACGGTTTCCATGTCTTGAGATAAGCCGGGATGTGGGCTCCCTCTCTGGGACCAACCAGTATTTCCCAGTCAGACAGTTCCTCTTCCAAACCACCGCTTTCAGCGGCGATATACCCTGGAACCACCAGCTTGTTGTGTTTGACCTTGTCCGCAATGCCGCTCTTCTTAACAAAGGGAGCAATAGCATCAGCGACAAATTTACCGGCTGCCCAGGCCGTCATCACTGAGAGCCCCTCGGTATCCATAACCAGAAGGTAACTGGGGACCCGGCTGGTCTCTATCTCACCGGAGATAAGAAAGTAGGTAAGTGAGAAGTTTGTGGTAATAAGCACCGGTGACTGCTCATCGGGACCGCCAATCTCATAGATTCCCTGTGCCGTAGCCAAGGGTCGCTGTGGGTCGGTATAGATGTTCATTCTCTCCACCAGCAGCGGGAACAGACTCTCCCCCTGAAAATCGGAGAGCACGATAATACCGCCGTACTTGGCCACAAAAATGGAACTAATCACCGCTTCCTTCATCGGGTCTTTGGTCATCTCACAAGGAAAGACGATGGTGGGAAAACCTAGAGGACGGAACTTCTGGTTCAGGGCAGCGCCTCTAATCCATATCTGGTCCTCAAACGCCCGCCGCAGGGTTCTGGAGCCGGAATCGATGACAATGTCGTTCACCCCGGCCTCGGTCAACTTGGTGGTCAGTTGGGACACTTCATCCAAGTCAGAGCCTTTCACCGCTACCGGACACGAACTCTCCTTGGCCAATTCGGCCAGGCGTTCCACATTATCCTTGGTAGCAGCGTAAATCAGTGGCTTCCTGTCGGCACAAGCCTTCAAGCCAGCCGCCAGGACATCAGGATTATCGCTTATCAGGATAATCCCGCCGTCGCTACCCTTTTTTACCTTATCAACCAGGGCGGCAAATTTCCCGGCATCGCCTGATTCAGCCTTTACCGCTACCAGCTCAGGACGGAGGGTCAGTCCTACCCTCTCATACTGTAGCTGACCGAACCTTTCCAGGCGAGCGTTTACCTCGGCGTCGTCCATGGCATCACTGATTAGGATGGCAAAGCCTGGCGGGTTCTCGAACCTTTTCTCATGGCGAAACATGACCGTCTCACCGCCAACCTTCAGTGCCCGCTCCCCCACGCCGATGGTAACCGGTCTTATAGGAGGTGCTGACGCCTCAGAGAGCTTAGCCTTTGCCTCCTCGGAGACATAAGGGCAGGCAGCCAGCTCCGCTTTCCCAGCCGCCAGATTCATGGCGAAGGCGAGACAAGTAGGCACACCACACTCGCCACAGTTCGTTTTAGGCAGTAACTTGAATATCTCTATCCCCGTAAGCGCCATAGCCAAACTCCTTTCTTTACCCTATTATGGGATCCATTTTAAGCGCTGGGTGCCCCTTCTCCTCCAGGAAGGGAAGAATCTCCTCCTCGGTAACGCCTACCGTTTCATCAGCAATCATGTCGGGCAGGTCGGGAACGCCCATTTCCTCGGCCCTAGCTTTGAGTCGGTCGGCAATCTCTTCCTTCAGCTGCTTGGGCATCCAGACCATTCGTAACAAACCGCCATCACCAATAAGGAATTTCCTCTGGGTGGTGTTGTACTTGCCGTGACCAACAAACCCGGGAGTGCTTATCCCGCCGCCGATGGTCCCGGCCAGCGTAGTGAACTTCATACCACAGGGAGTCATCCCGGTATACTCTCTGCTCACTGTCATCAGTCCGTTACACAGAGGAAGGACGGCAGCAATACATTCACAGCAGCCACAAGTGGTCATGGGTTCATTTACTATACTGTAGAAGCTATAGTGGTCTATCTTCCCACGGGAAGCCTTGACCAGAAACTCATTGACCCCCTTGAACTGCCCCAGCTTGGCGTCAAGGACTTCCCCCTTCTCGACGGGTTGGTTGGGGCCGGTGGGATTAATCTCATAGGCAGCTCGACAGTCCATCCAGTTGTAGGAGCCACAGAGACCGGTCCTCTCCGGACTGATGACGCAGACGTGGCTCGGAGCAAAGGACTGACACAGGGTGCAGGAATAGAAAGTATCGGTGGTCTCATCAGTCATGCCTTCGATCCGGGCATCACGAGTCGTATACACCGCCCTGGCCTTCTCCACCATCTCCTTGACCTTATCCTCTTCGGTATAGAGCTTTACCTGCAACTTATCGAATATTCGACCGAAATCCTGATGCAGCTTGGCATGCAGGATGTCACCAATATGCTTCAGCTTGAAGCCCTTCTCCATTGCCGCATCGCTGATGCGTATCCAGGCAATGTCCCGCTGCCCCTGGTGCCACACTCCCTGGGCATAGTTTATCAAGTGGTGAATCTGGCGCTCCAGGATAGGCTCGTAGTCCTCCTCCATCTCCCTCCCCGCTACCTCCACGACGATAGCCAGAGGCAAGGCGTCTCCCTTAGCCACACTATCTATATCAGGACCAATCACCTCAATGCTACCGTCCTCCACCTCCTCCATACGCTTAGTAGTAACCCACTCCACCATAGGCGTTCGGTTACCGCCACACTCCAGGTAGAACTCCTCCTTGCGCACCCTCTCGCCCTCAAAGGCAGGACCGAAGGCGACGGGAATCGGTACCTCAGCCACGCTAACCTTGAGACCCCTTACCTCTATTGCTCTGGCCACCATCTTGTCGTGGGGGATATTGGAAACAACGTGCTCGTAGGTGCAAACCCCGGTAGGTAAGACCTCAGGTATCGGGGTATCAGCGATGGTGGGGAAGCCCCAGTTAATCGCCCCGGCCGCATTGGCATACCACTCATCGCTGACAAAGCCCAGCGGCAGGACGAAGGCAAAGATGCGGTCCTTGTTATAGATAAGGATTTTCCTGAAGTCGCCGGGGTCAATGCCGCCAAAAGACATGGCAGCCCTGGTGGCAAAGCCCATGGCGAAAACGGCAGCAGAAATATCGGGACCGTAAGAGACCAGACGAACTGGCCACCCGATCTGCACGCCGGCCTCAACGAGCTGCTCGGAGAACCTCTTGCCGTTATGTTCGGCGCACATAAACACGTACAGGTTCTTCTCCTGGAGTTCCTGAGCAATCATCTTGGCAATTTCCGGCGTAGGTGCCGACCCACAGACGGCAGCAAAGCCCGGGGCGGTGCCATCAACAAACTCAACGCCCCTCTTTCTCATGATTACATCATCGGCGGCACCCAGCCAGATTTTATTGTCCTCAACGTCTTCGCCTCGAAGGTAGAAATCTGGCTGCTCCAGATACCTTATGGCCTCCTCTATTTCCTCAGCAAAAAAGGTTGCCATCCCGGCATCAAGCGCCGGTGCCAGATACGGCAGGGGATGAGTCTCCTTTACCATAGGTGGCAACAGAGATTTGCACCTCTTCAGCACCTGCTCCATATCCCCCAGCTTCTCCACCGGGATGCCCAAAATGCCATAGATTATTGGCAAATAATAGGCGGTGTTGGGGAAACCTACCGGTTCTTTTGGCCCCCATTTATCCATCGCCTCCTGCCACTTCTTCTCAGCCCGGTCTACTATCTTATGCGCTCCCCTAATGGCTGCTGATGCGATTATCTTAGACATAAGTCAAACCCTCCACTCTTTCTAATAGCACTGGCAACTAAGCAGCATCAAGCTCTCGTCTCATTGCCATGTCGTAGAGAACCCTCTCTCTAGCCTTGTCAATGCCTAACGCGCTGCGCTTCTTGTCTATGTGCTCAATCATAAGCTTGGCTGCCTGAATCGGGTCAGCTTCAAAGGCCCACATACCGCCGTACATCTCTTCAAAGTCCTTGAACAGGAAGTCGGTCACATCCTTGCTACCCAGGGTAGGCCAGGTTACGCCAAACACGGTGAACACCCCTGAGCTAACAAAGTACTGACCGATGGCAATCGCCTTCTCGCTCATCCACTCCGGCGCAGCCCCGGCCACAGGCAGGTCGCTAATGTCATCACCCAGGCCGCCTTCTTTCACCATGGCGGTAGCCGCTATCAGGATGCGGCTGTTATCCACGCACGAGCCAATATGCAGTACCGGAGGAATGCCCACCGCCTCACATACTGAAGCCAGCCCTTCACCGGCATGCTGGGCCGCCGCCTCTGGGGTCATCAGCCCCGCCTTAGCCGCCGCCATAGCCCCACAGCCAGTGGAAAGGACTAACACGTCATTCTTTATCAGCTCCCTAATCATAGTAAGGTGGACATCATCATGAGTAACACGGGGACTATTACAGCCGACAACCCCGGCTACCCCCCTGATTCGACCATTGATGATATTATCGTTTAGTGGCCGATAGGAAGCCCGGAATAGCCCACCCAATAGGTAGTTGATGGTTTCATGGCTAAATCCAGCTATCAGGTCAGCTTTCTGCTTGGGGATATGGATGTTCTTCCCTCTATTGGGGAAGTTGTCAATGGCGGTTCTGATTATGGTCTTGGCCGACTCCGGAGCATTATGCTCATCAAACTCGATATGAGTCGCACCCTGGATTTTAGCTTTGTAGTCAGTGGTAATAACCTTGGTGTGGTAGCACTGAGCTACATCGGCTATCCCCTGCATAATACACTGCACATCAACCACTATAGCTTCTACCACCCCGGTAACCATGGCCAGCTCCTGTTGCAGGAAGTTCCCGGCTATGGGTACTCCGTGGCGCATCAGTATCTCGTTAGCCGTGCAGCACATACCGGCCAGGTTTATCCCCTTAGCCCCTTTGGACTTGGCGTATTCAACCAGCTCAGGGTCCTGAGCCATAACCGCCAGCATCTCGGCAAGCTGAGGTTCGTGACCATGAATAATAACATTTACCTCATCTTCCTTTAGCACCCCGAGGTTTATCTGGCTGGCCACCGGTGACGGCGCACCGAAAAGAACGTCCTGGAGCTCGGTGGCAATCATGCTGCCTCCCCAGCCATCAGCCAGGGCAGTTCTAGACCCCTGAAGGAGCAGGTTCTGATAATCCTGGTCAACGCCCATATGGGTGCGGTGCATTGTCTCCACCACTTCCCTGTCTATGCCCCGCGGGGCAACCCCCAGCTTGTGCCACAGTTCCTGACGCTTTAAGGGGGCGCGCTTCAAGAACAGGAGTTCTCCTTCCTGCCTGCCAAACTCGCCACAGAGGATTTCGCCGATATCAACGGCTATCTCCTCATTACTGCGGTCGCCAATGGTAACGCCCAAATCCAGGGCCAGTTGCAGTAGTTTCTGCTCATCCTTGATTTCATAGCCCGGTGCCTCGCCTTTAGCCGTGGACAGAAAGAGCCCGGCTAACCGGCGACCATGGTCGCCATGAGCCGCTGCTCCGGCAGCTATCATCCGGACGAAATTACGAGCGGCAATGGTCTCAGCCGTAGCGCCACAGACCCCTTTCCTCTTTTGCTTGTCCTCAGGCGTCTCCTCCTTCCCTTTAGCCAGAGGCACCCGACACGGACCTACCCCGCAATTGCTGCAGCAACTGCCCACAGCCCCTATAGGACACGGCTTCATCGTCTCAGCCCTATCAAAAACGACGTTACACCCGTCACTAGCGGCTTTCTCTATCATCTCGTTAGTAGCTTCATCAACGCTCTTCTTTCCTGCTTCTGCCATCCTACCATTCTCCCTTCCAGAATTATTCAAGCTGCCCACTCAGCAATAATCTCACGCACCAACCCCACCGCCTCCGGATGTCTCATAATCAAAACATCAGCCCCGGCTACCAGCAAAACCGCCGCTGACATGGCTTCCAGTAAAATACCCCTCTTTTTGGCGTCTCCGAGCTTGGGGGCTTCCTTAGTCGGAATCCTGGCCTCTTTAGACTTCCACACCTCTTTAGCCAGGTTGCAAACGAGGGGGAACTGGAGTTTCTCGTCCTGCTGGGCCAGCGCCGCCATCCTCATCCTTTCCATCACCGAGTAGGCATACTCAATACCGTAGCCAATACTGCTGACAGTAGGGTCGATTACAATCATCTCATCGGGAACACCAAGATTGCCCAATAGGATATTAAGCTGTTTAGCCAGGTTTATGTCTATCGGTGTGGATGAAACCACCGTGTGATGATAACCGATAGCGGCAGCACCAATCCTCTTATGGTCTCCTTCTTCGACCGGCCCGATAATCAAGTCTTTCCCCTGGCAGACCTCGGCTACCGCCCTCAACACCTCGGTATCTTTCTCCTCATTAGCCGTCCCCCAAACAATCAAGGGAACGTCAATAGCATCGGCCACCTTCTTCACCACCTGAGCCGCTTCGTCCGCCCCGCGGTTGAGCCCATTGGGGTCAGTGCTCACCAGTTGGAGGGCAATCATCTCAGCCTTGTAATCGTTTATACACTTCTGGGCCCAGGCTACAGGGTCACCAGCCACATCAGCGAAGGGCTCCAGTGCTGCCGCGGGCCACTCCTCAGGCTTTATATCCCAAACCTCCATAGCTATCCGCGGCAGATGGGGCATCTCGCCTTCGAACAGGTAGAAGGGGTAGACTGTCTCCCCACCAACCTTAACCGCTTTACTCCCACTGCCCAGCTTTACCTCTTTAACTTTGCCACTATACGCCGTCTTAGGAATTTCAAATGCCATTCCCTGACCTCCTT
>CAZMZA010000056.1:0-9102 GCA_964570635.1 uncultured Dehalococcoidales bacterium | reverse complement strand
CGCTGCTATCCCGAGCCAGGAAGGCAAAACATTTTTCGGCATCAATTGGCCACCTCAGCAGCCCCTGCCGGTTGCAGATATTGTTTATCCTGTCTGTCGGCTCTCCGTACATAATGGCCTGACCGACACAGAAACGGGCGCACTTCTCGCACTTCATACAGAATTCCCAGACCCCGAACTCGATGGGACTGTCCGGCACCAGAGGCATATCGGTGAAGATTTTGTTCAGCCTGACCCTGGGACCATACTCAGGAGTAATCAGCACACCCATCCGCGATAGCTCCCCCAAGCCAGCGTCTATCGCCAAAGGTATGCTGTTGGCCGTATCATTACCCATGGGTATTGCTTTATAGCCCAGGCCTCGTATGTACTGCGCCAACTGCGCCACCACAGCCGCCATCCTGGAATATACGGTCGATGCCGCCGCCTCGGCTATATTGTTGGGCGACTGCCTTATCCCCCCGTAGTCCATCTCATGAGCCATGACAATAGCATACTTAAATTCTTCGCCTATTTCTACCGGCTTGTGCTCCCTGGTCACGGTATGGTAAGAATGGGAGTAGAGCCACCGCCTGTCTAGCTCACAAACCCCCACCAGCGAGGCTCCAAACAGCCTGGCGGCTCTTTTGATTACCCTCGTCGCCTCCGCACTGTCGTCAACTTCCAGCCTCAGCCCCTGCGGTATCCTGGTGGTATTGGTCTTGTCCACCGGCCGGGCCTCCCATAATTCCAAACCCTCGCCCCCGGTGAAGAGACCGCTACCGAAATCCAGGGCTACATGCCAACCAGCCATTGCCAGCGCCAGTTCCCTGAGGGTATATCCCTCCCTTTCCTGGGGCATCTCCAGTCCGCTATACCGGGCGTAATATGGCCGTGCCATGTCGCGCATTGCCGGGTCCCAGATTACCCTTTTGAAGGCCTCATTCTTCTGGTCGAACCTCTCCACATCCCCCACCACATACCGGCTGGCCCCTTCACTCACCAAGTTAGGTTTCATCACTCGCCCCCCGATACGTTACTAGCTATTCCAGAAGTGCTCATCCTTACCTTTCCTGCCATACCCCAGGATATCGTCTGCCCTAATGAAAAGCGAGTCCAGCCAGCGGGTGTTCTTCACCCCCCAGCGCACCGCCTCGTGCAGCCAACCCGGGGACTTATTGAAGGGGCAGACTCGAATGCAGTTACTACAGGCCCCCTCGTTCCTGGCAAACCAGCGCAAGCATTTTTCCGCATCCACCGGCCACCTGAGCACTCCCCCTCTATTGGATATGCTAATCGGCTGGTCAGTCGGCTCCCCATACATAATAGCCTGACCGGGACAGAAACGGGCACACTTCTCGCACTTCATACAGAAGTCCCACACCCCAAACTCGATGGGACTGTCCGGCACCAGCGGCAGGTCAGTGAATATCTTGCTCAACCTGACCCTCGGTCCGTACTCAGGAGTGAGAAGCGTCCCCACACGGCACAGCTCACCCAAGCCGGCATCGATGGCAATCGGTATGCTGGTCGCCGTGTCATTGCCCATCGGCATCGCCTTATAACCAAGATACCTGATAAACTGGGCCAGGGTGCCGGTGGTGAAAGCCATCCTGCCGTAGGCGTTGGTTACCCCGGTAGCCCCCGTATGCGACGGTGACAACCTGATGAGGTCGTAGTCCATTTCAAAAGCCAGGGCAATGGCATATTTGCACTCCTGGGGTATCTCTATTGGTTTGTGCTCTTTCTCCCGCACGTGCATGGAGTGAGAATAGACCCAGCGCCGGTCCAGCTCACATATCCCCACCAGAGAAGCACCAAAAGTTTTGGCCGCCTTCTTCACTATCCGACTCATCTGTGACGGGTCATTGACCTCGAGCTTGAGGTCAGTCGGCGGCCTGTAGTCAGAATACCATATTTTGGGCGTCTCCCACGAATATAGCCCCTGGTTACCCCCCAGGTTGCCCATAGCGAAGGCCTGCTCGGCATACCAGCCAGCCTGCTCGAAGGCCAAGTCCTCCAGCCGGTACCCCGACTTATCCCTGGGGTAGATTATGCCATAAAACTGCCTGCCCAGTTCGATAAGTTCTGGGTCCCAGGTAGCTCTGAAAAATGCGTTATCCTTCTGGTCGAACCGCTCTACCTTCCCCACCACATACCGTTCTGCCCCCTTGGATACCAGGTTGGGCCTCATTCTCCATCTCCTCGCGTAACAGTCAGAGTCAGTGCTATTATATAGACAATCGGGGATAAAGCCAAATATGGAACGGTAAGCCCCCGAGTAGTCTACTTATCAACGTCTAAATGATATAATAAAAGACAGGCCTACGAAAGGAGTAGACATGGACGCGAAATGGTTCAACCGAATCTTTCAGGCGGCGGCGATTACCCTCGTCCTGGTGGCAATATGTGAGGAACTGGAGAAGCCCCCGGAAGAAAGAAGGTGGCACGGGAAGATAGCCGGCCTCATACCCTACGATTTCCGCATGCCCACCATGGAGAGGATTAAAGACACTTACTGGAACCCCCACGGGTGGGTGCTGACTCCTCAGGTGATTGGTGTTGGCTGGACGATTAACTTCCACGCCCTGCTGGAGAACCTGGGGGTGCTCAAAACCGTAGCCTCCGAGGAAAACTTCCTCATGCCAACGCAGTCCATCAAAGAGGTAATGAAGCAGGTACAGGAGGCGGAGCCAGAGTAAGGGGATAAAAGGGTTGACCGCTACAAACCGGGCGTGTCATGTGAAACACTTCCTGCTATCTCCCCCCATACCCCATCCCCCCTTACTTCTACCAGCTTTACCGACTCCAGCCTATTGGTCAAGTCCTCGCTACTCCTGGCATACACCTTGATGTAGTTGTCGGTGAGGCCGGAGCAGATACCGTCACTCTGCTGCTCCCACAGTACCGGCATAACCCTGCCCAGGAAGCGCTGTCTGAAGTCCCGGGCACTTTCTTCGGCCAGAGCCAGCATCTTCTGGCTACGCTGCCTCTTAACCCTGTCTGACACCGGCCCGGTCATACTGGCGGCTTCGGTCTCCCGGCGCGGCGAGTAGGGGAAGACGTGAATGCGGGCAAACTGCATCTCCTGACAGAAACCGTAGCTTTGGTCAAACTCCGCCTCGGTCTCACCGGGGAAGCCGACGATAATATCAGTGGTAATGGCTGCCTCCGGTAACAGCGCCCGGATTAGGGATACCGTCCGCCGATAGTCGCCGGTAGAGTAGCGGCGTTTCATCCGGCCGAGCACGCTGTCACTGCCGCTCTGGAGGGAGAGGTGAAAATGACGGCACAGCCTCGGCTCACGCCACAGCTCAATAAGCGCGGGAGAGAGCTCCTGCGGCTGGAGGGAGGATAGCCTTAATCTGGTTACATCAGTCTCAGCCAGAATGTGCTCCAGCAGCCCCTTCAGAGTAACCCCCTCATAGCTATACGAGCCAATCTTGACCCCGGTCAATACCACCTCTCTATAACCCTCGGCTACCCGTTGCCTGACCTCGGCAACAACGTGCTCAAAAGCTAAACTTCTCTCTCCGCCCCGCACCAGAGGCACGATGCAGTAGGCACAGAAGTTACGACAACCGTCCTGAACCTTGACCAGGGCACGAGTCCTGAGCCCGTCATAGTGCCGGCTCACCGCCTCCCCCGGGCGGCAAATGGGGATGCCCATATACTTACTCACCAGCTCTAATAGCTGGGGCTTTTCATCGTTACCCAGGACGAGGCCAACCCCCTCAATCTGAGCCAGCTCCCCGGGAGCCCGCTCAACGTAGCAACCGGTTGCCACCAGCAAAGCGCCGGGGTTCTGGCGATGGGCCAGCCTCAACCAGTGCCGTGATTTGCGGTCGGCGATATGGGTAACCGTGCAGGTATTCAGAATATAGACGTCGGCCTCATCAGCCGGGGAAACCAGCTGGTAGCCGACTTCGGCAAATTCCCTGGCCAGGAGTTCAGCCTCGGCCTGATTCAGCTTGCAACCCAGGCTGTCCAGGGCAACCCTCAGCCTTTTCTGCACCTCTGCCTCCCCCTTCAGTCTCAATGCTCCGGCAGCGAGATTTATCCTGCCGACAGTTAAGATTATACTTTTCGTATTTTCCAGCGGTCAAATTGAAAGTTCCTTGCCTACTAAACTGAAATTATGCAACAATATCTAATAACAGTTTCTTCTCCGCTGCCCAGGAGATGAGGAAAGGACGACCAAGTTGACAGGTAACCCCAACCACAGAGTAGTGGTTACAGGCATGGGTGCCGTGACGCCACTCGGACTGGATATGCCTACCACCTGGGAGGCACTGGTCGCCGGTAAGTCCGGCATTGACTATATCACCCTCTTTGACGCCGAGCCGATGGAGACCAGATTCGCCGGTGAGGTGAAAGGCTTTGAGCCCACGGACTACATGAGTCGCAAAGAAGCCCGCCACATGGACCGCTTTGCTCAGCTGGCAGTAGCTGCCAGCCTTGAGGTGGTAGAGCACTCGCAGCTACAAATCAACTCCGTAGGCCAGAACAACATCGCCATCGTAATTGGCAGCGGCATTGGCGGTCTAACCACCCTGTTTCAACAGATGAAAGTGCTGCTGGAAAGGGGACCGGACCGGGTGAGTCCATTCCTGGCCCCGATGATGATATCCAACATAGCTGCCGCCCAGGTGTCCATTGCGCTGGGAGTAAAAGGGCCGAACCTATGCACTACGTCAGCCTGCTCCAGTGGTTCCGATGCCATCGGGGTTGGTTATGAACTTATCAAGCGGGGGGATGCCAAGGCGGTGATTGCCGGCGGCAGCGAAGCGATAATCAACCCCATAGGTATTACCGCCTTCAACGCCTTGAAAGCCATATCAACCAGAAACGATGAACCCCAGAGAGCCTCCCGCCCCTTCGACGCCGAGCGTGACGGCTTTATCATCAGTGAAGGGGCAGGACTCCTTGTCCTGGAAGACCTTGCCCATGCCCGGAAGCGAGGGGCTAATATTCTGGCTGAAATGGTCGGCTACGGGTCGAGTGCTGACGCCTTCCATGTCACCCAACCGTGCGAGGATGGAGAAGGCGCCGCCAAGGCAATGCAGGTCGCACTCAGCAAGGCGGGACTGGTTCCCACCGATATTGACTATATTAACGCCCACGGTACATCAACGCCGCTCAACGACAAGATGGAAACCAACGCCATAAAGACCGTATTCAGGGACTATGCCTACCGCATTCCAATAAGCTCCACCAAGTCGATGCTGGGGCACCTCATCGGTGCCTCCGGTGCCGTTGAGGCGGCAACATGTATTATGGTCATCCAGCAAGGAATCATACCGCCGACGATTAACCTCACTCACCCCGACCCTGAGTGTGATTTAGATTACGTGCCCAACCTGGCCCGTCAGGCCAAAGTTACCACCGCTCTTTCCAACTCCTTCGGCTTCGGTGGTCATAACTCGGTGCTCATCTTTCGAAAGTATTCTGAGGCGCAGGCTTGAAGCACTATCGTTGGAACGTTCTGCCACGGGCTCCAGATGAGTATCTGGCCCGTACTTCAGGCTTTTCTCCGCTAATCGCCCAGCTCCTGTATAATCGAGGACTCATTGAGCCGTCTCAGGTAGAATCTTTCCTTACTGCCGATAGAAGCCTCCTCGGCGACCCCTTCCTGCTGCCCGATATGCACCAGGCGGTAGCCAGAATTTACCGAGCCCTGCTTTCGGGGGAAAGCATCGCCATCTACGGAGATTTCGACGCCGACGGCATCACCGCCACGGCCCTGCTTGTCCGGGGGCTAACCCGGCTCGGCGGGAAGGCTATTCCCTACATACCGCACCGCCTGACCGAAGGCTACGGACTGAGGACTGCCGCCCTGGAAAACTTCTACCACCAGGGTGTAAGCCTGGTCATTACCGTTGATTGTGGAATTACCGCCCTGTCCCAGGTCAAGAGAGCGCGGAAACTGGGGCTCGACATAATCGTTACTGACCACCACACCCCCCTGCCCGAAACCCCTCCTGCCGTGGCCCTCGTCTGTCCCAAACTGCCTGAGTCAACCTACCCTTTCTCCGAACTCACCGGTGCCGGGGTAGCCTTCAAGCTGCTCCAGGCTCTGCTGCAAAGTCTGGGCAAAGAGGAGCAACTGGACGAACTGATGGACCTGGTAGCCCTGGGGACCATAGCTGACATAGCACCTCTACTGGGAGAAAACCGATACCTTGTCAAGCAAGGGCTAAAGCTAATCAACACCACCCCCCGCATCGGGGTGAGAGAGATGATAACCCAGGCCGGGCTGGACCCGGGCTACCTGGATAAAGACAGTATCTCCTGGGTGTTGGCCCCAAGACTGAATGCCGCCGGCAGGCTGGCACATGCTATGGCCAGCTATAAACTGCTGATGACGGACTCTCCCCAGGAGGCAGAGGGGATAGCCAAATGGCTGGAGCAAAAAAATTCCCAGCGGCAGAAACTGACGGAGAAAGCATTAACCAAGGCTAGAGAGCAAGCATTGGCTCAGGAGACCCTGCCAATCTTGATGGTCATCGACCGAGATTATCCGGCCGGCATCATGGGTCTGGTTGCCAGCAAGTTATCGGCCGAATTCTACCGCCCAACGATTGTCATCAGAACCGGCGAGCAGGTGAGCAGCGGTAGCTGCCGCAGCATTCCCGAGTTTAACCTCATCCTCGCCCTGAGCCAGTGCCGCAAGCTCCTGTCCGAGTTTGGCGGGCACTCACAGGCGGCTGGCTTTATCCTGCCCACGAAGAACCTGCCCCGCCTCAAGGAAGCACTCCTGCAAATGGCAACCACTGAACTGGCCGGGGTTGAACTCCGACCCTGCCTGGATATTGATGCCGAGACCCGCCTGCCTGACCTCAGGGGAGAAACCTTCCAAGCCATCCAGCAGCTGGCCCCCTTCGGTCAGGGTAACCCGGTACCCACTTTCCTCAGCCAGAAGGTAGAGATTGTTGACTGCAGCACCATGGGCAATAGTAGGGGTCACCTGAGACTACGGCTCAGGCAGGGCAATACCACATGGTATGCCGTCGGCTTTGGCTTCGGTAACTATCTGGCCGAGGTAGCCTCACCCCTTGACATTGTGTATAATCTAGAAACAGACCGCTGGGGCGGTAAGGAAAGACTCAGACTCAATATCCTGGACTTTGCCCCACCAAACCAGGCGGGATTATGAAATCACGGAAAGTACCATGCAGGTTATGACATGACCAGTGACATAGTTTATATTGCCATCGCCATAATATGCGCCTACTTAATCGGCTCCTTCCCCTCGGCCTATATCGTGGCTCGCCTGCGGAAAGGGATAGACATTCGTGAGGTAGGCAGCCGAAACATGGGGGCCATGAATGTCTTCTATAAAGTGGGATTTGCCGAGGGGCTTCTGGTTCTGGCACTGGATATAGGTAAGGGCGCCGCCGCCGTTGCCCTGGCCCGCTGGCTGGGAGTACCCATAATAGCCGAGCTCTTGGCCGGCGTAGCGGCGCTGCTAGGTCACGGCTTCCCCGTATTCCTCAAGTTCCGCGGGGGGAGGGGAGGGGCCACCCTGATTGGCATCCTGGTCTTCCTGATGCCCTGGGGTATTCCCGTTTATCTGGCCATATTCGGACTCGGTCTGCTGCTAACCCGCTACGCCACCCTCAGCTATGGCGTCGCTTTCCTTTGCTTCCCATTCGTGGCCTGGCTCGTTTATCATTCGCTAGAGCTGGTGGCTTTTTCCGCAGGGCTACTGTTACTCCTCCTGTTAAGGTATATACCCAGAGTAAAAGAGATGCGCAGCACCGGGGGTAGCTGGCGCCACGTCTTTATGCGCAAGAACCTGAAGGACAGGCTATAGCCCAAGCCAACCCCAGTTTCATGCCTGGATTCCACACAACCCAGCGGTTATGCCTCTATCGAGGCATCACTCCCCGCCCCGAGCCAGCGTGTCCTAAGAGCCAGCAAGGGGATACACACGGCTAATACCACTATGGATATCACCTGGGCCTGGTGCAAGTCAAAGAGGAACGGCATCCCATCACGCAGAAAATCAATACCAAGCCGCCACAGGGAATAGAGAGCTAAGTAGATGAGAAACAGCGAACCTTCAGGCTTAAAACGCCCCCTCAAGGCGAGCAACACTCCAAAAACCCCCAACAAAAAGATAATCTCATAAATCTGGGTGGGGTGCACGGCCACATTCAGCGGGGCATAGCTAGCGGGATGAGTATAGACCACACCCCACGGCAGTGAAGTCTCTATACCATAGCAGCAGCCGTTTATGGTGCAGCCTACCCGACCTATGGCCTGAGCCAGTACTACCCCCGGTACCACCAGGTCAGTGAAGTAACCGAACTGAAATCGGCTAAACTTACTGTACACCCAGATACCGAGGGCAGCGCCCAGGACAGCACCGTAGATGGTCAGCCCGGCGGAGCCAACTATCATCTCAGGGTGCTGAGTATAGTCAATTACGCTGCCGACGAGGGCAAGCTCGGGATGCAATTTGGCCACCACTATGTTATCAATGACATGGAGCAGCCTGGATACCACCACGCCTGACGGGATGCCCACCACCGCCGCCATAAGCACAGTCTCATTGGAAAGCCTGGCTCCCTTTCTCACCTCCCGCAGTGTCCACAAGACTATCACCAATATCGCCAGTGCCACCAGAATGCCGTACCACCTGACGCTGATTGTGCCTATGGTAAAGGCTACAGGGTCTATACTTATGGTCATCACTATTCCTCCAACAAATTGTAAAAGCCAGATTTCAAGAGCAAAGGGCCTCGACGAAGGTCTCAGCATCAAAAGGAGCCATATCCTCTAACCCATCGCCAACACCAACGAACTGGATGGGAATCTTGAGGTCATCACATATAGCCAGCACAATGCCTCCTTTAGCCGTGCTGTCCAGCTTGGTCAGAAAAATGCCGGTCACTCCCACTGCCTCGGTGAAATACCTAGCCTGGGTGAGACCATTCTGACCGGTGGTAGCATCAAGAACCAAGATTACCTCATGTGGAGCCGCAGCATCAGCCTTGGCTACCACCCGCTTAATCTTCTTGAGCTCCTCCATCAGGTTAAACTTGGTATGAAGCCTCCCCGCAGTATCAATAATTACCTCATCCGCCCGCCGGTTGCGTGCCGCCTGCATGGCATCAA
>CAZMZA010000055.1:0-9318 GCA_964570635.1 uncultured Dehalococcoidales bacterium | reverse complement strand
CTTCCCCGGAACCGGCGCGCCGGGCGCGATACCAAACAAGGCCTCTGCCACGCCTCCACCTTTCCGTATAAGAAACTCCATCCCCCCCTTATCCTCCGGCGCCGAAGCTATGGCAAAGTACGACTCTCCCACCCCCTCTACCCCCAAAACCGCGATTTGCCCCGGTATGAAGGACCAGACCTTCTCCCCGTTCAGGGAAATCAGGCGCATATCTGCCGTCTCCTCCCTCACCTCCTGAACAGTAAATATAGCCGCTTCGTTTTCCATATTGCCACCCCCGTACACAGTCCAGTGGGACGATTATAGAATCCGTGTCCCTTCATTTCAAGACCTCACGGGCCCGGTCCTCAGCCGAAAGAGGGTTTCTGGAGTTCGCACACCTTGAATGTTATACTTGTTACGGTCAGTACCCCGGTCCAATGTCAGCAGGAGGCTCATGGTGCAGGCTGTTCTCCTGGTTAATACCAACGTTGCCCGACCGCCGGTAAGTCCGGTAGGTCTGGAGTACGTGGGGGAGGCCCTGATTGACACCGGTGTACCGGTGGACGTCCTGGACTTATCCTTTGAGACCGATTGGAAAGCCGCGCTGGAAACCCGGCTTAAAAACGACGAGCCATTGCTGGTGGCGCTGTCGGTACGCAATACCGATGATTGCTGCTTCGTATCCAGAAACTCCTTCCTGCCGTGGATTGATGAAGTTGCCGCCGAAGCCAAACGATTGACCGAAGCCCCTGTATTCGTCGGTGGTGCCGGATTCTCCACCATGCCCGAGGCTGTACTCACAGCCACACAGGCTGACGGTGGCATTGAGGGCGATGGCGAAGAAGCCCTGGTGGCTCTGGCCAGGTCCCTCGTGAACGGTGAGGATATTACCCGCCTGCCCAACATCGTCTACCGGCGCGGTAAAGAGGTGGTTCGTAATCCCAGGGCTGATGTTGACCTGCGACTCCTGCCCAAACCCCGCCGTCGCCTTTTCGACAATAGAAAGTACGAGCAGTTCGGAGCAATCGTGGGCATAGAGACAAAGCGGGGCTGCTCGCAGAGGTGCATCTTCTGCGCCGACCCCGTAGCCAAGGGAAGGAAGGTGCGCCTGAGACAGGCGGAGACCGTAGTCCGGGAGCTCCAAGACCTCGTTGACCAGGGTGTATCGTGGTTCCACCTGTGTGATAGCGAGTTCAACCTGCCGGTAGAGCACGCCAAAGACCTGTGCCGGGCTATAATTGATAGGGGGCTGGGGGACAGGGTGAGATGGTACGGCTACTGCTCGCCCACGCCTTTTGACGAGGAGCTGGTCAGACTCATGAAGCAGGCTGGCTGTGCCGGGATAAACTTCGGGGTTGACTCCCTCTGCGATGAGCAGCTGCACCGTCTGGGCAGAGCACATTCCTCAGAGGATGTTGCCCGGCTGGTCCGTCTTCTGCACAGGGAAGGGCTGAATTATATGTGTGACCTGCTGATGGGCGGCCCCGGAGAAACAGCCGAGACGGTAAGCATAACCGTACGCAAAGCCCGGGAGCTGGATATCCCTCTGGCGGGGATTTCGGCCGGGGTAAGGGTATACCCGCATACCCCTTTGGGAGAGGCCGTCGCCAGTGGCACCATCGGGGAGGGGCTACACCCTGCCGGACAGCGGAGCGCTCACGAGCCCGTCTTCTATCTGTCACCCCTCCTCGGTGATGACGCCCTCGCCCTGATACAACAGCTGGTAAACGGCGACCCCAGGTTTCTGCTCCTTGCTGTCCCCGCCGAGAAAGGAAGCTATAATTACGCCGGGGATGAAGAGCTGTGCCGGTTGATAGCCGAAGGGGCACGGGGTGCCTACTGGGACATTATCCGGCGGAGCCAATAGGGCAGCTGTGCAATCTATT
This sequence comes from uncultured Dehalococcoidales bacterium, assembly GCA_964570635.1. GTDB lineage: Bacteria > Chloroflexota > Dehalococcoidia > Dehalococcoidales > CAYYQY01 > CAYYQY01. Next base: position 7,450 of record CAZMZA010000055.1, on the reverse strand, counting down.
GGAAGGGGCTAAATATAAATTGTTGACAGCCGGGGGGCTGGTGTGGTATAATATATAAAACCCTGAGAAATCGGGGCTTTATTTATTTTGGGACTTAAATCGGCCTCAAGCGAGGTCGGTTTTTGTTTGACCGGGGCGAACTCAATTGACGCTGCCTTCCCCGCATTGTATCATTCAGGTAACTATTGGCAAGACGAAATCCTCACCGCGGTCTGGATTCATGGTTCAAGTATCTCAATATCCACTAATAGAGGAAATAGATACAAAGCTGTCACCGCTCGATGCCTTTGAACTCTTCAGGGGCGAGCAGTTCAGTTTCTTCCTGGATAGCGGCATGGACGCTCAAAAACTGGGACGCTATTCCTTTATCGGCAGTAATCCCTTCCTGGTGCTCAGTAGCCGTGGCCGTGAGATAACCCTCGGCCGGGGTACGGACAGGAGCCAGTTAGATGGCAACCCCTTTGATGTACTGGGGCATCTTTTGGAAGCCTACCGCCTGGACTCCCGCTCCTCACCAGTGCCGTTCACTGGCGGTGCCGTGGGCTACTTCAGCTACGACCTCTGCCACTTTATTGAACGGCTGCCCGGCACTGCGGTGGATGACCTCAAACTGCCTGAGTGCTACTTCGGCTTCTACGACCTGGTTCTGGCCTTCGATAACCTTCAGGGCAAGTCCTATATCATCTCCACGGGATTCCCCGAATCGGGAGAGGCCGAAAGGATGGAGAGGGCTATAAAGCGCCTGAACGAAGTGAAGGACAAGCTGTCCGGTGTCCCGGCATCCGGCGCGGGTGTGGGGGTGCCGTCGAAACCCGAGTCTTCCCCTCTGGAGCCGGTGACCCTCACCGGGGGTTTCACTCATGAAGAATACGTCGCTGCGGTGGAGAAAGCCCGGCAGTATATCATCGCCGGTGATATCTTCGAGGTGAACCTCTCTCAGCGTTTTAAGGCCGAACTTTCCACGACTCCCTATGAACTATACCGCCGATTACGGCAGATAAACCCGGCACCCTTCGCCTGCTATCTCGGCTTTGACGAGGTAGCAGTGGTAAGCGCCTCGCCGGAGCGGTTTCTCCGCGTCCAGGGAGACTGGGTAGAAACAAGACCTATTAAGGGCACCCGTCCCAGAGGTAAGACCCCGGAGGCAGACAAAGCGCTGGCCGAGGAACTGCTTAACAGCCCGAAGGACCGGGCTGAGAATATCATGATAGTCGACCTGGAGAGAAACGACCTGGGTCGCGTATGCCGCTTTGGCACGGTCAAGGTGACCGAACTGGCCATACTGGAGGTGTTTCCTACCGTCTTTCACCTTACCTCTACAGTGGTGGGAAGGCTAAGAGAGGGTAAGAACAGCATCGATTTACTTAAGGCCACCTTTCCCGGCGGCTCCATAACGGGAGCGCCCAAGGTGCGCACCATGGAGATAATAGACGAATTAGAGCCTACAAAGAGAAGCGTATATACCGGAAGCATCGGCTATCTGAGCTTTAACGGCGACCTTGACCTTAACATTGCTATCCGTACCTTTCTGGTCAAGGGAAGGGAGGCCTATTTCCAGGTGGGTGGTGCCGTTGTTTACGATTCTGACCCTGAAGCCGAGTATCAGGAGACACTGGATAAGGCCAGGGCACTTATCGATGCCCTCAATATGGCAGCAACTCGCGCAGGTTAGACATGGTCATAGTGATTGACAACTACGATTCCTTTGTCTATAACCTTGCCCAGTACCTGGGTGAACTGGGTTGGGAACCGGCGGTTTACCGCAATGACCAGATAACTCTGGCACAGATTGAGGCCTTGGGCCCGTCCCACATTATCATCTCCCCGGGTCCTTGCACTCCGCTTGAGGCGGGTATCTCCAACGATGTCGTCTGGTACTTTGCCGGGAGAACCCCCATTCTTGGTGTTTGCCTGGGGTACCAGTGCATCGGCTATGTCTACGGTGGTCAAATTGTTCGGGCTACTGTCCCAACGCATGGCAAGAGCTCCCTCGTTTACCACGACGGCAGGACCATATACCAGAACCTGCCCAACCCCTTCGAGGGAGGCCGCTACCACTCCCTGATAATAAGACGGGACACCTTTCCTTCAGCGCTGGAATTGACCGCCAGGACCGGTGACGACGTGATTATGGGTGTCCGGCACAGGGACTACGTCGTCGAGGGCGTACAGTTCCATCCAGAATCAATCATGACCGATGTCGGTCATACTGTGCTCAGGAATTTCCTGAGCTTTTCACAGCCGAGGTGGCCTGGAGACTAGACCGGTGAATGAAATTGTTTACCTGAATGGTGCCTTAATACCCCGCAGCCAAGCCAGCATATCCGTTCTGGACTACGGCTTTCTCTACGGGTATGGTCTCTTTGAGACCATGCGCGCCTATGAAGGTCGGGTATTCCGTCTGGATAGCCACTTAAGCCGACTGGCACATTCCGCCGAAGCACTGGGACTACCAGTCGAGACACTGGACCTGAAAGAGGCGGTTATGGACACCATCCGGGCTAACCAGCTTACTGAGGCCCGTATCCGAATCGCCATTTCTATCGGTGAGGGGGCTATGAGCCCCGACCCCGGCACATGTAATAAACCCACGGTGCTGATACTGGCTGGACATTACCAGCCTCACCCCGACCGGGTTTATCAGACAGGACTGAGAGCCATTGTCTCATCCATTCGCCGCAACAGCCAGTCACCCCTCTCCAGACTCAAGTCAGCCAATTACCTGGAAAGCATGCTAGCCAGGCAGGAAGCCAGAACGGCCGGAGTTGACGAAGCTATTTGCCTCAACGAGAAGGGGCTTCTTGCCGAGGCCAGTATGAGTAATATCTTCCTGGTAACCGACGGCACACTCAGGACACCGGCGGAGGACAGCGGTATTCTTCCCGGGATTACCCGGGGGGTAATTCTGGAGCTGGCTCAAGCGCTGGGTATCAATACCCTCGAGCAGGATATAAGTCTGGACAAACTTTTGCAGGCTGAAGAAGCGTTCCTTACGAACTCACTTATCGAGGTTATGCCCCTGGCTGAGATAGATGGCCAGCCCGTTGGTTCCGGCAGGCCGGGAGCTCTTACCCGAAGATTGATGACGGCGTACCGGGAACTAGTGAAACAGACACTGAGAAAAACATCAGACAGCACTTAAGGGTACGCTCAGGCCCAGCGGACGATAGCGTCACTCACGCGGCAGACTCTCACCATCTGTTGAACGTCATGTACCCGCACCATATCGGCACCCTTGGCGATGCCAATAGCCACAGCGGCGGCGGTGCCTTCTAAACGTTCCGTAGCCGGCAGGTCCAGCACCAGGCCAATAAATGACTTGCGCGAAGGCCCGATGAGAATGGGCCTCCCCAGCTCTTTGAGTTCCTCCAGGCGGCGGATTATCTCCAGCTCCTGCCGCCAGGTCTTACCAAATCCGATGCCGGGGTCAACAATAATGTTCTCCCGGGGTACACCCAGGCTTGATGCCAGCTCCACACCGCCCCGGAGGGATGAAGTCACCTCAGCCATGAGGTCATCGTAGTAGGCTGTATCACGCTGAATCCCGGCGTCATAACCCCCCTTGTCCCGCTGGTTGCTCATCAAGATTAAAGGAGCGCCCTTCTTAGCCGCCAGTTCCGCCAGACGGGGGTCTCGCTTCAAGCCCCACTGGTCGTTGATAATCTTCGCCCCGGCTTCCAGCGCCACGTGCGCCACCTCTGACTTATAGGTATCGATACTCAGGGGAACAGGTACCTCGGAGGCGAGCCTTTCTATAACGGGGACCACCCGTCTGATTTCCTCGTCAATTGATACCGGGGACGAGCCGGGACGGGTAGATTCACCACCGACATCCAGAATATCAGCGCCTTCACTGACAAAGCGGTGTGCTTGTTCCACCGCCGCATCGAGGCTTACGATTCCGTCACCAGAGAAAGAGTCCGGGGACAGGTTAAGTATCCCCATGATATAGGTTCTTTCTCCCCAGCGGAACTCTGTATTGCCGCACCTGGTAACGCCCAGCTGACTCATAAAGGCTCACCCCACCCTTTGAAGGGATACCTAGCCATATTCTACCACAGTCCAGGCACCAGTGCCTTGCGCTCAGGCGGATAGTCCAGGAAGTGCTCCCAATACCAGGCGTGATGTGACCGAGCACGGGGTACAAGGTTGGCAGCCGTCCAAGCAGCAAAGGCCAGGCCGGGCAGTGACCAAGTCGCCACCGCCCACCCGAACCAGGTGATGATTTCACCAAGGTATACCCCCGGTTATCTTGGCCGACTGCTGAAAAACCCCGCTATCGAGACCCGGACAGGAATGGTCTTACCACCTTTTCTATCCTATTATGGAAAAGCCGTAGCCTAAAGCCAAAGCCATTGCACAAATGATTACCAGATACATGAGCAGTGTTTTGACACCAAATTCTTTCCGTAAGACTAGAATGGTCCCCCAACTGGTAATCGGACCCACTATCAAAAGCACCATTCCCGCCCCGACATTCATCCCCTGCGATATGAAGGCATGCACCAGGGGGACACTGGCTGTAGAGCAAATATACATTACGAGACCAAAGACCAGGCTGAATAGATAGCCCAGGCCACCGCTAAAATAGTCCCCCACGAACTTCCCAACCGGAGTAACCGCCACCACTAATGCCGCCAGGACCAGGCCCAAGAGTAGCTCGGGACCAATCTCCCTGACCATATCCACAAAGGCGTACTTGAAGACATGCTTCAGCCTGTGGGCAATTTGCCCGGGGTGGGCTCCCAGATATTCCTGGGGGCTATCTTCAAACGCCTGCTGACAGTGGGGGCAGCAGAAGTAATAAACCTCTCCCCCGTATTCCGTTTTAGCGGCCTTCTCTATTTCTACATTCATCCCGCAAACCGGGTCTACAGCCAGCTGTTCACCCTGAGCAGCGAGAGCTTTAGGCTTGACCTTCACCAGATTTCCCGCAAGACCAGTGAGCAAGCCCATAACTATCACGGCAAAGAATATGAAAGCGGTGAACTTTATGCCCAACAGTGCGTAGCAGACCACAAGAGCCGTTACAGAGGTGGCTGGTGTGGCTACCAGAAAAGCTAGCACCGGCCCCAACCTAGCCCCCTTCTGATAGAGGCTCACCGCCACCGGCAGAGAACCCAGGCAGCAAATGGGGAGAGCTGTCCCGGCCAGAGTTGCATAGACAAGCGGTTTTATACCCTTACCACCGAGGTGCCTCTCCACCCATCCGGTAGGGACAAACTCATGGATTAAGCCGCTCAGAAGAAAACCTATCGCCAGGAAGGGCAGCACTTCAATGAGATAATCTTTAAATACAATGAAAAATTGAGTTATCATATCCGTTTCCGCTATTTCTCACCCTGCCACCCGTATTGGGGAGGTCTGACACGATTGAGCCGGTGCCAGTTACCCGGCCCGGCCTGGCTCTGAAAGAATTGTATCCCAAGACATCAACAGGGGACAACCAAGCCGGTGACCGTAATGGAGGTGCTGTATCGAGGGGCACTACCAAAACCGGGGCGATTTGATGAGGCGCTCCGCAAGATTTACGGCTAGCTGGATTTACTCAAAGGATATTATCTTACTTCTCTCACGACGGCGGCTAGAGCTCCCGGACCGGCATGCACGCCCAGCGCCGGCCCCATTCTTACTATTCGAGGTACTATATTGGGAAAGAGAGAAGATGTGTACTCCGCTAGTGCCAGAGCGCCTTCTGAGGTAGTGCTATAAACTATAGCCAAGTCCTCAATGTGTGATGCTGACCCCATAAACTCGAATAGCCGTTCTATCCCTTTCCTCCGGGTGCGTACCAAGCCAGCCGGGCGGAGTTCGCCGCCACGCAGAGTTAGTAAAAGCTTCACATGAAGCAGCGACTCTACTGCCGATACTGCATGTACCGTCTTCCCAAGACGCCCGCCCTTGACTATGTACATTACGGTGTCCAGAAGCGCCAGGGCACGCATCTGCGTAATAGCCTCACGAACTCTGTCTACCACCTGATTCAGACTGCATCCATCTGCAGCCGCTTTAGCTGCAGCTATGGCCACGAGACCCTGCCACATGGTCACACCCTTAGAATCGATAACCTCAACCCTATATCCTTTCTTTTCGGCAATCTCTTTAGCCAGCAGCGCAGCATCGCAGACGGCACTGTGCTTGCTGGTAACGTGAACGGAAACAATCTCGTCAGTTTTTTGAGCTACCTCCTCATACACCTTAACGAAATCTCCCGGGGATGGTGCGGCAGTAGATGGGTGAACTGCATCGGTCACCAGTTTATGATAAAACTCACGACTATCTATATCGACTCCGTCGCGATAAACTTCATCCCCAAAGCGGAGATATACCGGTACCACACTAATACCCAAACGCTTGGCTTCCTCTTGAGGAATGTCTGAACAGCTGTCAGTAACAATCTTAACCGTCATAGCATACCTGCTCAGGAAATAGAAGCGGTACTAGCTTCAAGCTTAAAGTATACTACCGGGACCAGGTTGTGTAAAACTGAACAAGTATCGGGAAACACTAACCGCAGCCACCAGTTTCTTCTGACAGTGGAGTCCCAACGCACTCCACCAACTAGCCCGATTATCTCCGTTGTTTCTCTTACTTTAGCACCTCGTCAAGAGCATGCCTTAATTCTTCTATAAGAAGGGTAACTGATGTGAAGCCATCCTCAGCTTCCATAAGTTGAATTATGCGACTACCTACAATCACACCATCGGCTATCCGGGCCACCTGCCTTGCCTGCTCCGGGGTAGATATTCCAAAGCCGACACAGAGCGGTTGAGTAGCTACCTTTTTCACCCTAGTCACAAATGCATCCAAATCCGTAGGTAGGCTATCCCTGACTCCAGTCACTCCGGTCACGGAGACCAAGTATATAAATCCCCGGGACCTCTCAGCTACTAGTCTGATGCGCTCCTCAGTACTGGTCGGAGCCAGGAGGTGAACGAGGTCGAGGCCCAGGCGGCGAGTGATAGCTTCCAATTCCGAGCCCTCCTCCGGGGGTAAGTCAGGGATGATTAAGCCGTCGACTCCTGAGCTAACACAGTCACGGCAGAATTCTGCAAGTCCATAACTAAATACCGGATTGAAATAAGTCATAAACATTAAGGGTATTTCAACCATTTTGCTCAACTGCCCGGCTACCTCAAGACAAAGTTTAGGAGTAACCCCATTCTGTAAAGCATGAAGGCTTGCCCTTTGTATGGTAATACCATCAGCCAAGGGGTCGGAGAATGGTATCCCCAGCTCCACGATATCGCAACCGCTGTTAGCAAGAACAGGAACGACCTTTAGGGTGGCTTCAATACTGGGATAACCTACCGTAACATAGGGTATAAGAGCCGTGCCAGATGGTCGGTTAAAGACAGAAGTAATGCGGCTCAAGGCTTCACCCCCAGAGCTTCAGCTACGATATCCATGTCCATATCGCCGCGGCCGGAGAGGTTAACTACGATAATTT
>CAZMZA010000054.1:0-9328 GCA_964570635.1 uncultured Dehalococcoidales bacterium | reverse complement strand
TCCCCATTCTTGCCGGCTAACTGACTCGGCTGACCTCCTTCCGTCTAATGTCTCCTCGTTCCTGCATCCCGCTCCATCTCCCTTTCCAAATCGCGGCGAGCTATAGCCTCCCGCTTGTCGTACAGCTTCTTACCCTTGCCCAATGCCACCTCAACCTTGGCGATACTATCCTTAAGATATAACCTGAGCGGTACCAAAGTGAGCCCCTTTTCCGCCACCTTGCTGGTAAGGTTATTAATCTCCTTACGATGGAGTAACAGCCTCCGAGGTCTCGTCGGCTCGTGACTCGAACGGCCGCTCGCCTCGTAACGAGCGATATGTGCGTTAAGAAGCCACAACTCCCCGCCTTCGGGTCTCACATATGCATCACGCAGGTTGACTCTACTGGCACGTATCGACTTTATCTCCGAACCGGTAAGCGCAATACCGGCCTCCAGACTATCCTGAATATGATAATCGTGATAGGCCTTACGGTTGGTAGCTATCGTCTTTATGGCCACGCCTTTGTCTCTATTAAATTATATCATCCGTCAACAATCAACTCAATTTTGCCCCGTTTTGATGCTATACTAGGGGCAGCTAATATCGGGAGGCACCCCATGATAGCAAGCAGATTTAACATATTCTGGACGCTGACCTCTTTAATCCTCGTGGTTATCATTGCTGTAAGCGGCACCCTAGCCTGGTCAAGATATAACAGCAGCCGGCCTTTAGAGATATCTTTACCCCCAAGCCAGGAGCTAGTGGGCGAAATTCATATTGGCGGTGCCGTACATAACCCCGGCTTCTATCCCCTGACCGCCGGGGATAGCCTGGCTGACCTAGTTCAGGCTGCCGGCGGAGCCACCAGTAACGCCGACCTTAGCCGACTTAAACTCTACATACCCGGGGCCGGAGAGGAACCCGAGCCACAAAAGATAGATATTAACCGGGCCGAAGCCTGGCTACTTGAGGCGCTACCCGGAATCGGTGAAACCAGAGCCGGGGCTATCGTAAACTATCGCCAACAAAACGGCCCGTTCCAGAACATCAACGAGCTGATTAAGGTAGAGGGCATAGGCACCACCATCTACGAGCAGATTAAAGAGTTCGTTACTGTAGCCGACTAATATTCAGGACGGGGAAAGTGGCTCTTATCTGTTTGAGCTGTGCCTGGGTGGCTGGCATTTTCCTGGGGTCAAAGTTTGACCTACCCCTGGCCCTTATCCCGGTCGGGCTTGTCCCGCTGTGCCTGCTTTTCTTTCCCCACCGAGGCAGAAAGCCGATAGTCCTGGCCAGCCTGAGCCTCCTCATGCTCCTCGGCGGCGCTGTCTATTTTCAGTCAAGCCTGCCCGCTGTCAATGAGAACCACCTCCAGTTCTACAACGGGCGGGGGACGCTGGAAATCGAAGGCATGGTCAGCACCGACCCCGAAGTTAGAGATAAATCTACCCACCTGCGCTTAGCCGCTAAAGAGATAAAATGGGACCAGGAGTGGCGAGAAGTATCAGGGACTGCCCTGGTATTCGTGCCCCGATATTCCAGCTACAAATACGGCGACGTACTGAAGGTCACGGGGACGCTGGAGACGCCACCCGACCTTGACGACTTCGATTACAGAGATTACCTGGCGCGTCAGGGAATCTACTCCACCATACGCTACCCCCAGATAGAGATTCAGGACACCGGAAAGGGCTTCAAGCCACTGGAATGGGTCTATTCCGTAAGAAGCCGCCTGTCCCGAACCCTGGCCGAGGTGCTGCCAGAACCGCAGGCGTCTCTCGCCCAGGGCATGGTTCTGGGTATCCGAGGCAACATACCGCTTTCGCTCAAGACCGATTTCTCCCGCAGCGGTACCGCCCACCTGCTGGCTATCTCAGGCCTCCACCTCGGCATCCTGGCAGGTATCCTGGTCACCACCGGAATATGGCTCTTGGGCCGCAGGCGCTATACTTACGTCTGGCTAACACTGGGGGCTATCTGGCTGTATGTCTTGATTACCGGCATGCATGCACCGGTGGTCAGGGGTGCCATTATGGCCAGTCTGTTCCTCGCCGCCGAGCTTCTGGGCAGGCAGCGCAGTGCCATCACCGCCCTTGCCTTCGCCGCCGCGGTGATGGTCGGCGTAAACCCTCAAGTCCTGTGGGACGCCTCCTTTCAGCTGAGCTTTACGGCTATGGCCGGGCTGATATTCATCTTCCCTCCTCTCCAGGCCGCAGGCAGAAGAGCAGTCAAGGCTACGCTGGGTGAAGATGGAACGGCAGCATCCATAGCCAATACTATCACCGACAGCTTCAGCGTCAGTCTGGGTGCCATCATAGCGGTATGGCCATTGGTCGCCTACTACTTCAATGTAGTCTCCTTTGTTGGCCCTTTAGCCACATTCCTGGCCCTGCCGGCACTGCCGGGGATTATAGTTACCGGAGTTTTGACAGGGGGGCTGGGATTCATCGCCTTGCCTGCCGCCCAGGTCACAGGCTGGCTGGCCTGGCTTTTCCTGTCATACCTGCTCCTGGTGGTCGAAGGTTTCGCCAGTCTACCCCTATCGTCTATCGAGGTCGGCACCACCAGTGGTGCCCTGGTACTGGCCTACTATCCGGTACTGGCTATAGTCCTCTGGCTGGCTAGCCATAAGCAAAAACTGGCTAACCTGATGCCTCAAGCCGCCACCAGGCTAAAGACACTCAACCCTGCCTCCAGATTGTCCCCCAGATGGGTTGTCCCGCCGCTACTGGTGATAGCCTTCCTGACATCGCTTACTGCCGCCACCATGCCTGATGACAACCTTCATGTCAGCTTCCTGGACGTGGGCGAGGGCGATGCCATCCTTATTCAGACCCCGGCCCGGCAGGACATCCTTGTTGACGGGGGACCCAGTCCGCAGGCAATAACCCTGGCACTGTCCCAGAAAATGCCCTTCTGGGACAGGACAATTGACCTGTTGGTACTCACCCATCCCCACACCGACCATATTACCGGTCTGGTGGAGGTCCTGCAGCGATATAAGGTTGAGCGGGTCGTCCATCCCGGTCTGGAACACGAACCGCTTATATACGATGAGTGGCTGAACCTTATTGAGGCAAGGGATATCGAATGCACCGTAGCCCAGGCGGGGCAGCAGATTGACCTGGGCAAGGGGGCCGTAATGAAGGTGGTGAACCCCCGGATGCCTCTTTTAACTGATACCGGGTCCGACACAGATAATAACGGCGTGGTACTGGAGCTGAGCCTGGGTGAAGTGAGCTTCCTGCTCACCGCCGACATCTTCCAGGAGGCAGAACTCGAGCTTATTAACCAGCGAGCCGTCCGCCGGAGCACCGTGCTCAAGATTGCCCATCATGGCTCCGATACCTCCACCACCGCCGATTTCCTGGAAGCGGTCAGCCCCCGGCTAGCCGTCATCTCAGTGGGGACCGATAACCGCTCTGGACACCCCAGCGACGAAGTGATGGATAGACTGGAAGAAAGGCTGGGCTCAGAAAGCATTTACCGCACCGATGAACACGGTACCATAGAGTTCGTCACCGATGGTGAGAGGCTGTGGGTGAAGGTGGAACGGTAAAGGGAATAACGAAATCGGGCAGGTGATTCACGTGTCTCATTACCAGCTCTATAGTAGTATAATAGTAAGAGACTCGATATATATTTTATCGGTATAAAAATAGCAAAATGAAAGTTTCGAAGCCTCTTTCTGAACTAATCTCACTGAAAGGGAAAAAAGCCTTAATCAGTGGGGCTGCCGTGGGCATCGGCAAGGCAATGGCTTACAGATTTGCCGAGGCTGGTGCCAATTTAGAACTTGTAGATATGAATCGAGAAGGTTTAAGAACAGTAAGAAAAGAACTCCAGCAGTTTAATTCAAGAATAAACATACATAAGGTAGACCTTGCCCAAAAAGAGGAAATAGCGGCTCTATGGGACAAATTAGATAAAAAAGAGCCTGATATACTGGTAAACAACGCTGGCATATATCCTTTCAAGAATTTCCTGGAGGTGGATGACGCTTTTGTTAGAAGAGTGATGGATATTAATTTACATTCGGCTTTCCTGATGTGCCAGCAGATGATAAAGAGAAGATTAAAGAGGGGAGGGGTAATTATAAACGTCAGTTCCATCGAAGCCATTTTACCTTTTGCCGAAGACCTGGTTCCTTATAACATCAGCAAGATAGGAGTCATCGCTCTAACCAGGGCTTTGGCCAAAGAGTATGGCAAACACGGCTTCAGAATAAATGTAATTATACCTGGGGGAATAGTAACTCCGGGGACAAAGGCTGTTGCCAAAGAAATCTCCCTGCTTAAGCTGGGTCTGCTTGAGACTGGTCTAAAATTCAAATTAAGGTTGCCCTTGAACCGGGGTGGACAGCCAGACGAGGTGGCACGCATTGCTCTGGTTCTGGCTAGCGATTTGTCCAGTTATGTCCATGGAGCATTAATACCCGTTGACGGCGGATTTTTGTCCGCTTAGTGAAGATAGTCAGATAGAAAGCCGCTTCGTAATTTCTTCCTCAGTCAGCCCGTCTATAGCTATTACCTTGTTGCGGCTGGTATGACCTTTGATTAGCCTCAGACTGCTTTTAGGCACCCCCAAGATTTGACCGAGAAAGGCCAGCATTTCCCTGTTGGCTTTGCCCTTCACTGGCGGTGCCGACACCCGGACCTGCCATACTCCGTGGCTAAGACCCACCAGTTCATTCCTCACCGCACTGGGGTGAACGCGTACCGAGATAAACACAACCACCTTATAGCTATGACAAGCCGGTAGCCTCCGGTCTTATCTACTCATACCGACTGAAACTCGTCAAAAAGGCAATAGAGGACAGAAACAAGGCCATAGCCAGTAGCAACCAGAACGTCGCCGAAAAACCGATGCCGAGGCCCGGGACTGTCACCTCGGCGGCACTAATGATACCCATAATAATGCAGAGTACACCAAGGACGCCCGGCGCCAACAATAATGCTGCCATGATAGACCTCCTTTTACCCGCTTGGTTATTGAGCTTTATTTTACGCCTTAGCTAGGATATAATTCAATAGGTAACAAAATTAAACTTAAGGGATGTCAATAATGAAGCTAACGGACAATCTGTATGTTTACCCCGAGAAAGGAATGCTGGACTGCAATACCTACATCATCAGGGACGACGTTAACGTTCTAATAGACCCGGGGTCGGCTCAATTTCTGCCACAACTGGTCGGGGAGATGTTTAATGACGGGATTGACCCTAAAGACATTAACATCATCACCAATACCCACCTCCACCCGGACCATTGCTGGGCCAATACAGCCTTTAAGAATACTTCCGGGGCCAAAATTATCCTGCACCCTCTGCACCAGAAATACTACGAGGTGACCGTTATCGCGGCATCAAACGTCCTTGGTTTTGAAGGAATGGACTTTGAAACTGACAGTTACTTTGAAAATAGCAAGCTGACCACCGGCCTTATGGAGTTCGAGCTTATCCACTCTCCAGGACACTCTCCTGAGAGCATCTGCTTCTACTGCAAAAAGGAAAAGATTTTGATTCCCGGAGACGTCATTTTCGCTCAGAATACGGGCAGGGTTGACCTGCCTGGAGGTAGCGGTGAGCAGCTTAAGCAGTCTATCGAGGCACTATCTCAGCTGGAAATCGAGTACCTGCTTCCGGGGCATATGAATCCCGTGGCTGGTGCCGAGCAGATAAAGCACAACTTTGAATTCGTAAAGAAATACGTATTCCCCTGGCTATGATGCAAGAGAAGGTGATGACAACGAGTTTCTTTGAGGTAGGACCCTACCGACCACCCAGTGAGGCTTATTCTCTGTTCATCCGGGCAACCAGAAACTGCCCCTGGAACAGGTGTAAGTTCTGCTGCATGTATAAGGGACAGAAGTTTGAATACCGGTCGGTGGAAGAGATAAAGCAGGACATAACCGCCGCCAAAACCATACAGGACCAGATAAAGGAGAGCGCGTGGAAAGCAGGCTACGGAAGCAGTGGCATAAAGGACGCCGCGGTGAGGGTTTTTAACAGTGCCCCCAATGAAGCCTTCCGTGATGTCGCCTTGTGGCTCTATGCCGGCGGCGAGACCGCCTTCCTGCAAGACTCCAACAGCCTGATAATGAGGACCGGAGAGCTGGCCGAGGTAATAAGGTTCTTAAAGGAAAGCTTACCCAGCATTACGAGAATAACCAGCTATGCGCGGTCAGACACGGCCGCCAGAAAGACGGTAGACGAGCTAACCGAGCTATACCAGGCCGGGCTTTCCCGACTCCACATCGGTCTGGAGACAGGCCACGACCCTCTACTCGAGTATATAGAAAAGGGGGTCACCGCAGCCAAGCAGATTACTGGTGGCCGGAAAGTGGTGGAATCGGGCATCTCCCTGTGTGAATATGTTCTCCTGGGACTGGGCGGTAAGGAAATGCGGCGGGAGCACGCTACCGAAACCGCCAGGGTTTTGAATGAAATAGACCCTGCATTCATCCGAGTCAGGACACTGACCGTCAACGAAGCCATGCCCCTGCACGATGAGATAGAAAAGGGTAAATTTATACGAGCCACGGATGAGCAGATTTTGGAGGAGGAAAGACTGCTAATCGCCGGCCTGGAATGCCACTCCAACTTCGTAAGTGACCACATTACCAATCTGCTCCAGGAGGTAGAAGGCAAACTACCCGAGGACAAGGAGAAAATGCTGGCTACCATAGACAGTTATCAGGCACTACTACCGGAAGAAAGGGTTAACTTCAGGGTGGGGAGGAGAGCCGGCATCTATACTTGCCTGGACGACCTGCACGAGCCCAACAAGCGCGAAGTAGTGGAGCGAATTATCCACCGGCTCGCCCGAGGCGATAACCAGATAGACGAAGAAGTGATATATACCCTGATGCAAAGGTTCATCTAAGCTATGGCTAGCCTGGAACAAGATATCGGGGACCTGCTTCGCCAGAAAGGGCTGACCCTGGGAGCGGTTGAATCAGCCAGCGGCGGGTTGATATCTCACCGGATAACCAGTGTCCCCGGCAGCTCGGACTACTATAAAGGGTCGATTACCTCCTACAGTAATGAACCCAAAATAAGGGTAGTCGGCGTGAAGGAGGACACCCTCAACCAATATGGTGCCGTAAGCCCCCAGGTGGCGGAAGAGATGGCGGAGGGCGGCAGAAAGGTACTGGGGGTGGATATATGTGTGGCTGATACCGGTATCGCCGGACCCACCGGGGCCACAGCGGGGAAACCGGTGGGGCTGTTCTACCTCGGCTTATCCCACCGCGGTGGAACCTTCAGCCGGAAACACGAGTTTCAGGGTAACCGCGAGCAGAACAAACACAGCGCTGCCGAGACCGCCCTTACTTGGCTGAAAGAGTACCTGCTGAGCCTGAAATAACAGCCACCTTGTCTTGAGTCTTCAGGGGGTGATGGCAACGGAGAGTCTCGAGGAGAGAAAAGTTGTTACCTGCTTCCTTAAATCAGAAAACGAGATATTGATTTTGCGCCGCAGCCAGCAGGTTGGCAGCTACCAGGGAAAGTGGGCCGGGGTCAGTGGCTATATTGAGAAGACTGCCGACGAGCAAGCGCTGGTAGAGATAGAAGAGGAGACCAGCCTAAAGCGGGCAGACCTTGAATTAGTTAGAAAAGGTGAGCCCCTGATAGTGGAAGATGACAAGCTGGGGGTTAAATGGTTAGTCCACCCGTACCTGTTCAGCATAAAGGACCGAAAGAGAATCAAGATTGACTGGGAACACAAAGAAGCAAAGTGGATAAAGCCCGAAGAAATAGCCGATTACCAGACAGTGCCCATGCTCAGGGAGACCCTGGCCCGGGTATTGTGTCAGGAGGCGTGAAGATGCCGAAGAGACTGGTGACAACAGCTTGCTTTGTTCTCATAATGCTAGTGGCAATAGCAGCGACACCCGCCTGTGCCCAGAAACCCGAACCGGATTACGCCGGTCCGATTACCGAGAGCATCCTGCTAGCCGCCAACGCAGGCAACTATGCCGCATACTCGGAGCGCTTCAGTGATGAGATGAAAAGCATAGCCACCGAGGCCGCTTTTGAGGAAGTCAACGCGCTAATCAAAGCAAAAATAGGGGACTACGTATCAAAGGAATTCTGGAAAGTAGAAACCGAGGACGAATACACCATCGTTTCCTATAAGGCTAAATTCACACAGGAACCTGAAGCCACCGTCAGGGTCATCTTCCAGACGATTGAAGGGGAAGTATATGTAGCCGGCCTGTGGGTTGACTCTCCCAAGCTACGCCAGTAGCCGGCAGCAAATCTAGGCACCCTTCGGCCCCTTTTGAATATGGCTCATGACCTCTGAGGGCGTAAGCAGCCCCGTCTCGGTTATTACCGCCGTAACCAGCTTGAGCGGGGTGATATCAAAGTAGGGGTTCCTCACCCTGACCTGCGACGGCAAGACTCCGGGCCCGACCACCTCCGACGGCTCTTTCTCCTCCAAATCAACCTCGTGGCTACTCACGCGCGGGTCAAACTTGAGCGTCTCACACAGGACATAAAAGGAGACACCGGCCCTTTCCGCAGCCACAGCTAACTGATAACTCCCTATCCCGTTAATTAACCCGCCGTCAGCACAAACTCTGTCGGCGCCTACCATGACCTTGTTCACCGCTGAGACATATTGACCCATAGCCGCGTCATCAATAAAGGTAACCGGTACCCCGTAAAGGCCGAGTTCCTGAGCAGTCCTCTCGCCGGTGCGACCCGGCCCCGACCTGGTAGCAATCACCTCAATCTTCCGGTATTTAGTAAAGGCTTCCTTCAGTGTCGCCACCAATAATAAGCTCAGAGCCAAATCGGGCAATCCGGGCTACCGCCTGAAGCGAGTCCCTGACTACCTCGTCAGCCCTGGAAATACTGAACCGTCTGACCGAGTCCAAATCGGCTGTGCCAGCTTCTTCAGGTATTGCCTCAAGCAGACGGCTAACGATATTAAACAGCGGTGCCATAGCCGGGCGGGCTGACATTAACCTACCGCCAATCTCCTTCTGCTCCAGCCAAAACTCCCCGGGGCTACACGCCTCACTGCGCTCAGCGGCCGCCCTTAATACCGCCACCGCCTGCCTGGCCAGCTCACTGGCACCGTGAGTCTTATCACCCTTAATTTCGTCTATAAGGCTAATAATCTCAGGGCTGATATTCACAGCCCTCATTCTATCAGCCCTATATGTAGTGGTCAAAGCTCACCCGATGTTGCCTACCAAGAATGGGGTAGTTTTACCAACCCCTCACCCTTTATCCCTCTCCCCTTCATAAGGGGAGAGGGAAAGAATTTCTTAAAGGGACTTACGTCCCTTTTAATCCCTTCACTGAATAACTATAACCAGGGGGGGTATCTAAGAG
>CAZMZA010000053.1:0-9417 GCA_964570635.1 uncultured Dehalococcoidales bacterium | reverse complement strand
ATCCTGTCAAGGCCATGATTGCCACCGGCGTTAATCCCTTACGCTCCTGGCCCAATACGAGAAAGGTGGAAAAGGCTTTCGATAAACTGGATTTACTGGTGGTGATGGACCCGTTCATGAGTGAAACCGCTCGGCGAGCCGATATAGTTCTGCCGGCGGCTACCTTCGTAGAGAAGACGGAACTGTGTCAATCCCACTGGCAGCTCGGAGGCATCCCCTATATCCAGATGCGACCAAAGGCAATCGAGACAGGCGAATGCTGGTCCGATGCCAGATTCTGGCTCGAGCTGGCCAAGCGAACTGGCTACGAGGAGTACTTCCCCTGGCGGGACGAACTGGAGGTCTACGATTACATCATGGAGCCCGCCGGTTTAACCGTGCAGGACCTCCTGGAAAAGCCCGACGGCTTTTTCTACACTGAGGCTGATGATAAAGTGCTCGGGCAAGTGCGCTTACAGACCCCCTCGGGCAAGGTGGAAATCTTTTCCGAGTTCCTAAAAGAGCGGGGGTACGACCCCCTTCCGTGCTACCGGGAGCCGCCAGAAAGCCCCCTAAGCACCCCGGAACTGGCCCGGGAGTACCCGCTGGTACTAACCACCGGGGCACGGATGCGCGAGTATCTTCACTCTCAATTAAGGGGTATCCCCCGACTGCGCCGACTCCGCCCCGGGCCTACGGCGGAAATGCACCGGGACACCGCAGCCAAATACGGCATCAGTGACCAAGACACAATAGAGGTGCAGACCAAGAGGGGGGCAATTCGTGTTAAAGCCAGTGTAACCGAAGATATCGTTCCCGGCGTGCTCAATATCAGTCACGGCTGGCAGGAAGGAAATGTAAATATCCTGACCGATGACGCCTGTGCCGACCCTGTGCTCGGCAACCCTCCGCTCAAGGCTATGCTGTGCCGTGTGGTCAGGGTCTAGCGACATACCCGCCTCACCCTAGCCATCTTGCAGCTCAAATCCGGGAGTAAAATAGAACAGGGGACAGGCAATGCGCATTGTCATAATCGGGCAGGCGGCCTTCGGCGGGAAAGTCCTGGAGGTACTGGTCAACAGGGGGAAAGAGGTTGTCGGGGTATTTACCACCCCCGACCCTCCGGGAAAGACAAGTCCGCTCAAAGAAGTGGCCGTCCGGTTAGAGATACCAGTCTTTCAGCCCGAAGACATGCGAGCACCAAAGGTCTATGACGATTACGTTAAGCTGAAGGCAGACCTCAACGTCATGGCCTTCGTAACCAGTATCCTGCCGGAGACTATCCTGAACTACCCCGGGTTCGGGACAATCCAATACCATCCCTCCCTGCTGCCCAAGCATCGGGGCGGCAGCGCCATCAACTGGGCTATCATCAACGGTGAAACCAGAACAGGCATCAGCATTTTCTGGCCGGACAAGGGGATAGATACCGGACCTATCCTGCTGCAGAAAGAGGTGGAGATTTCTCCTGACGATACCGTAGGCTCGCTCTACTTCGATAAGCTTTTCCCGCTGGGGGTAGAGGCAATACTGGAGAGCGTAGAGCTCGTAGAAAAGGGCACAGCCCCACGAATCCCCCAAGATGAATCCCAGGCTAGTTACGAGGGGCTATGCACGGAAAAGGACGCCGTAATTAACTGGCTTGAGCCGGCAACCAGGGTCTACAACCTGATTCGAGGCACCAATCCTCAACCGGGAGCAATAACCAGTACTGGCGGCAGGCAGTTCAAGGTCTTTGACTCAGAACTACTTGCGGGCCGAGCGGGCAGCCAGCCCGGCCAGGTCGCTGACATTACCAAGCAGGGGCTTGTGGTGGCGGCTAAAGACGGGGCCATCCTTCTGAGAAGGGTGCAGGTGGCAGGTTCCCCCAAGGCACCGGCATCACAGTTCGCCCAGCAAGTAAGCTTGAAAGTAGGCGACAGGCTCGGCGACCAGGGTAACCGGGCTTAAGCTCAAGGCTACCCCAGAGCGACAGAATCCTGACCGAGCCGGCTCAGGATTTGTTCCAGTTGCTCCCGGCCTTTTATCAAGTCATCCGGGCTCTTTGCCTCAATACACAACGGGGCGTTTGTGCCGGCCTGCACAAGCAGGCCGATTACCTGGTCAAAGTCAATCACTCCCTCACCCAGAGCCTTGTGCTGGTCTCTTTTCCCGTCGTTATCGTGCATATGAATGATAAATATCCTGTCATTCAAGGCCGTGATGAATTCGTCCACTGCCCCAGCGCCGAGGATACTGGCGTGTCCTATGTCCAGAGTCAGACCCACATTCTCCCGGCCTATGTCCTCAACCATCGTCTTCGCCTCCTGGGGCTCAACGCAAAGCGATGTCCAGCCGGGCGGCATGTTTTCTATCCCGATTCTTATCCCATAGCTGGCAGCAAAGTCAGCAACCTCACCGTGCCCATCTATGGCCAGAGCGTAGGCTTCGTCGGGATACCTGTAGCCGTACATGTCTCTCCAGCCGGGGTGAACCGTGATTAGCTCCGCGGCTACGTCACGGGTAAACTCTATGGCCTCTTTTATCTGCCTCAGCGATTCCTGCCTAATCCCGCTATTTATCCAGGCTACATTTACACCATTGGCCACTGAGTGAACGCAAACCGGCAAACCGAGTCTTCGGGCAAGGGCTCGTATCCGCCTTCTCCTGTCTTCACTGATTTCTCCGACCCATTTGAGGGGAGCTTCATAGCCCAGCTGGACAAAATCAAACCCCTGCCCAGAGGCAAACTCCATAAACCCTTCCAGGTCATACTCTTTGGTGAAGAGATAGCGAGCGCCCTTCTGAAACTTCATGCCTGAGCCCTTCTTAAAAACCCCTCCGAACGATTCGGTGGGCCAGCCCACCTACTTAATCCTCTCCATCTCCTGATTGCAGCACACCAGCGTACCGCCGCCAACCTTGGTAACCTCCACCTCGTTGCCGCAGACGTTGCACCTGTACTTCTCCCCAACCTTCTCAACACTCATCTGGATAACCTCCTTCCAATAGTAACTCCTTCAAAGTCTTGAGATTCACCACATCCTCTTTGTTGTACTCGAGCAGGGTGCCCAGAGCATGGTGGTCACGTTCATACTGGTATTTCCACCACAACCTTACCGCTTCATACCCATCAATGTCCTTTAAGCGCCTAACTATACCCAGCTGCTCCTCTACGGCTTTTAAGCCGCCGAAGAGATTGTTCCGCCAGCAATCATACATCAGGTCGTGATGCTGGAAACTGCTTACCAAATCAACGCCCAACGAGCTTTGTATGAACGGCAGGTCAAATCGGCTGCCGTTATAGGTGTATATTCTATCCACCCTGTCGAGAGTTTGAAGTAGATTACCTCTAGTTACCTTCTCGCCCACCAGTTGCACCAGCCTGGTACCCCTACTGCGAACTACATAGATTCCTATCACGGTTATATCATCAATGTAAGGGGACAGCCCGGTGGTCTCGATATCAAGGTATGCTTCAAAAAGTTCCAGCAATTACTCTACCCCCGATAGGCGTTCCAGGCCGGGGCACAAAGAAAAGTCCGGGGTAACATATCTGGAGCAGAATCACTCCGGTGCCGTACCAGCCACCCTTTCATCTACGGCTAATCATAAATTTGAGCCGGGGAATTGTCAATAGTGCCCGCTTACCAGCCAGGCAGGCAATTAAGCCACCAAGGACACGGTTACCCAGGCTCAACTCCTTCTCTAATTTCTTGGCCCGCCTAATGGGACAGATATTATTTAACCAGACCATTGTAAAACCCCAAAGATAATGCTATTATGCTCAGTCAGAGGATAGACACCCTCGTAGAGCCCATAATGGAGGCCCAGAGATGAAAGTAAGTGACTACCGCGCTACCGAACCGGTTGAGGAACTATCAGGGGTATCCAAACGTGAGGTTATCACGGCCGATGACGGGGCGGAGAACTTCACTATGCGTATCTTCGAAATTGACCCGGGCAATTCCACACCCCCCCACAACCACCCGTTCGAACACGAGGTATTCGTCCTTTCGGGCAAGGGAGTGGTGATAGGCGGACAGGGGGCAATAGCAATAAGTAAAGAGATGGTCGTCTTCGTTGCCCCTAATGAGACGCACTGCTTCGTTAATACCGGCAATGAACCCCTGCGCTTTATATGCATTATCCCGTTGCAGAAGGAGTGATAGACGGCACCCCCGCCTCACAGATTTGGCGGTCCTTGGTTAGATGAAAGTAGGCTTAGTCTACGACCCTGTCTACCTTAAACACGACACAGGACAACATGTTGAAATCGCCCCGAGGTTAGAGTGGATTCTCTCTCACCTCGAGGAGAGCGGGCTCAAGCAGCAACTGACACCCATCAAACCCCGGGCTGCCTCCCTCGAAGAAATATCCCTGGTACACCACCAACAGTACATCTCCTATATCCAAGACACGGCGGCCAGTGGCGGTGGCTGGCTTGATGCCGACACGGTAATGTCAAGCGATTCTTTCCAGGCGGCTGTTTATGCTGCTGGTGGCGCTATTCAAGCGAGTGAGGCGGTTATGAATGGTGAGGTAAGCAGTGCCTTCGCCGTGGTCAGACCCCCGGGGCATCATGCCACCTCTAACCAAGCAATGGGCTTCTGCCTATTCAACAATGCGGCTATCGCTACCAGATACGCCCTGGCCAAATACGGGCTGGACCGCATCGTTATCATCGATTTCGACGTACATCATGGTAACGGGACTCAGTCCGCCTTTTATGACGACCCCCGGGTAGTCTATATATCAACTCATGAGTCTCCACTCTATCCGGGAACGGGCAGGATTGAGGAAACCGGTAACGGAGCCGCCGAGGGAACCACGATTAATATCCCTCTGCCCGCTGGCTGTGGTGACAGTGAGTACTTACAGGCTTTTGAACAAATCGTTGTCCCCGCAGCCAGACGCTCTGGCGCCCAGCTCATAGTAGTCTCCGCTGGCTATGACGCCCACTGGGCTGACGACCTAGCCTTGATGCAGGTAAGCAGCCCCGGCTTTGCCCAGATGGTAACAACTATCAAGGGACTGGCCGATGAACTCTGTGGTGGCCGTCTGGTCTTCACTCTGGAAGGTGGCTACCACCACGAAGCACTTCCCTACTCAGTGAAAGCAACCTTTGATGTCCTGCTGGGTAAAGCCGATACTGAAGACCCTCTGGGTCAACCGCCCCGCGGATTTCCGGCCCGTGGCATCGCCGACCACATTAAGGCAATAAGGGAAATTCATAAATTAGCCTAGGGTGCGTGCGGGCACAGGTCAGTGGGGACAGGACACTGGTCACACTTCCCATCACATGGCTCACAATGAATGACCACACTGGTATTGGCTAGCCTCGCCATTATATCCTCCTCTATGTGGTCGCACATCTGGTGTGCCTGTTCCACACTAACATTCTTGGGCATTACCAGGTGGAGGTCAATGTAACGCTGGTTTCCTGACTTGCGACTGCGCAACTTGTGGAAACTGACCAGCTCGCCAACATGCTCCTCAATACTTGCTTTTATGATATTTTCCTCAGTCTCAGGCAGTCTTACATCAATCAACCCGCCGAATGACCCCCTCAACACATCATAAGCCACCTTCAGGATGAACAGAGCCACCAGTATGGCAATAACCGGGTCTAGAATACCGAGCCCGGTAAACCTTATGGCTAGCAGCCCGACCAGCACCGCAACCGCAGAGTAGACATCGGCGGCGATATTGTGAGCATTTGCCGCCAACGCCATTGAATCTGCCAGCCGTGATACCTTGAGCAGGTGTCGGGAAAGGAAGATGCTGACAATTATGGAAACCAGCATTACCCCTATCCCGGCTTCGGTCAGCTCCACCGTCACTCCCGCTACCACCCGGCGTACTGCCGAATAGATTATCAAACCACTAGCAGCAAAAATCAGCACTGCCTGCACCACCGCCGCAATATACTCCACCTTGCCGTGACCGAAAGGATGTTCCTCGTCAGCGGGCTTGGCCGCTATGCTGACCGCGAAGAAGGTAATGCCAATGGCAAACAGGTCAAGGAAGCTATCCGCCGCTTGAGCCAGAACGCTGATGCTCCCGGTTATGACTCCCACCGCTATCTTGAGCATAGTTAGCCCGATTACGGTACCGAGAGCAAGCTTGGCCGCGCCCCTTACGGTGGTAAACATCGCCCGTTACCCTCCCTTAGCTTTTACCGCAGGTAGAGGCAGCGATGGTAAGAACCGTCCCCACTCCCCCTTTTCCCAGATTAGGAGCAACTGAGGAGCAATACAAATAGAGCTGTAGGTCCCGGCAATGATGCCAATCAGCAGCACCACGGCGAAGTTCTGAATCGTCGCCCCCACAAACAGAACCAGGGCTACGACCACTACCAGCGTGGTTATGCTGGTGTTCAGGGAACGCCCCATAGTCTCAACCAGGCTGTTATTAACCACCACCTCGAATTCAGCGCTGACGCCGCGGGACAAATTCTCGCGTATTCTGTCAAAAATAACCACGGTATTATTTACACTATAGCCAAGAACAGCCAGAGCGCCGGTGATAAACATTAGATTGACCTCCCAGCCCGTTATGCTGCTGAGGATAGAGAAAATGCCCAGCACCACCAGCAAATCATGCGCCAGCGCTATCAGGGCACAGGTGCCATAATGGAACGGCTTAGGCATCCTGCGAAACGCCCAGGTGATATATAGCAGTATGCCGATGGCGGCTATGGCCACAGCGATACCGGCGTTCCTTACCGTCTCCGCAGCTATCATGGGCGAGACCGAGTGGAACTCGGTCTCGGTGAGAGAACCAAACTCAGCCATCAGGCGGTCTTCCAGCTGTTTCTTGTCTTGCTCGCTCAGCTCACCGGTACGGATAAGGAAATCGCCCCCACCGGTACGCTGAATAATAGCGTTGCCATAGCCCAAATCGGCTAACTCCTGCTTCAGTTCATCCTGTTCCACGGCCGTCTCAAACCTTACCGTCGTTATGGAGCCGCTACCGAACTCAATCCCGGGTCTGAGACGACCAAAGCTAGCCAGAGAAATGATACCGACAAGTACCACTACCGCCGAGATTAGAAAGAACCAGAACCTCTTGCCTGTAATATCAAACATTATGCCCTTCCTGAATAGACGCTAAATAATGCCGTCCGCCGCCCCAAAGGAGTGCTAACGAACAGGCGCAGCAAAGTCCGGGTAACCACGATGGCAGTAAACATGCTTACCGCCACGCCGATAAACAGGGTCAAAGCAAAGCCCATGACCGGAGCACTAGCCGCGACACTGCTACCCAGCCAGTATAGAATGATGCAGACAATAAAGGTAGTCACGTTGCTGTCCCGTATCGCCGTCCAGGCCCGGTTGAAACCAGCCTCAATAGCCGCCCCCAGTGTCCGCCCTGTTCTCAATTCCTCTTTCATCCGCTCAAAGATAAGCACATTAGCATCCACTGCCATACCTATGGACAGGATAAAGCCACCCAGTCCCGCCAGGGTAAGGGTGACCGGTATCAACTTGAACAGCGCCAGTACCAGTGCCCCATAAAAGACCAGGGCCAGGCTGGCCAGTAACCCGGAGAGGCGATAGTAGACAATCATAAACAGCATGACCAGTATTACCCCGATTACGCCCGCCATGATACTCATATCAATGAAATCGGCACCCAGTATCGGAGAAACCGTCTGCTCATAAATGGGACTGAGCGGAACTGGAATGCGGCCAGCATTGAGCAGTCTGGACAGTTCCGTGGCTTCACTCAGGCTCAGCCCCTCGATTTGTCCACTTTCGGTAATGGTGGTTCTAACCACAGGCGCAATGGGCTCTCCATCCTCCCCCAACAAGGGCTCATTACTCAAAAAGATGCCCAACGGCTTACCAATAAGGCGACCGGTTACCTCCTCAGATACTTGGCTCCCTTCCTTATTCCACTCAAAAATCAGCAGCGCCCTCCCGAAATCGTCAGTGGTAACGTACGTATTCTCCTTAAAGTAGGCACTGGTGAGTTCCTTCTCCTGCCCATTTATTTCAGCCGTGGCTGGCACCCACTCCGTCTCACCGTCCTCGCCAGTCACTTGCTCCCGAAACTCAAGCAGTGCCGTCTCACCGATAATCTTCTTCGCCTTCTCCGCTTCGCTGATACCAGGTAATTCGACTAATATGCGGTCTTCGCCCTGCTTCTGAATAACCGGCTCGGTCACACCCAAGATATTGACTCGTCTCTCAATAACGGCAACGGCACCATCAATAGCGCCAGCCTCATCGCCCGGCTCAACCCCGGACAGGTCAGCCTGGTAAACCATATGGATGCCACCCTGCAAATCAAGGCCCAGCCGCATCTCCTCCCGGCCAAACATTGACAGGACAAGGGCACTCACGGCAAAGGCAAAGAGGGCTACTGTTATCGTAATAGCCACTATATTTCTTCTAAACATTTCCCTCCTCGATAGCGTCTAACCACCAACGCTGGCAGAAAAAACCGGCAACGGCTAACGCTTTCTTTTCCGATTTTCCTCTCGCTTCTAAGAGACAGGGTTAGGGGATGAAGTCAACAACGAATTTACCAGAGACAGGGCCCCGTCTCTGGTAGTCACTTCCCCGGCGGCCTGCGCCTCACGCACCGTCTCCAGAAGCTCCCCGATTCTAGGTCCCGGACTCATACCAAAGATATTGAGCAGGTCATGCCCGTCAATCAGCTTTGGCGGGGTAACCACACTCTCCTCTTGAAATCGCTGATTGAGCACATACTCTACCACCCGAACATGCTCCTGCCACTGCTCCAGATTCAGATGTGGACCTCTGGTAGCCAGGTGGTCAGCCAGGCTCAAAAAGAGTACCTCAATACCCGCTTCTCCAGTATCGCGAAAATAGCGGTAGACAGCACGGCGGGTGGGAAGTCCATCGTGGCTCATCTGCGTCGGGCGAAGGTGATGCCTCACTATCGTTTCCGCCAGCTTTATCTCCCTAACACTGAATCTCAGCCTTTCCAGGATATCAGCCGTAATGACCGCCCCTTCCTTGGCGTGCCCCAGAAAACGCATCCGACCACTGTCGTCAATGGCCCTGGTCTGGGGCTTGGCCACATCATGAAGCAGGGCCGCCAGCTTCAGCAACAGCCTTCGGTTACTGCCACCGCTGACCTCCAGGTCGAAGTGCTGGGCCAGCACCGTTGCCCACGGGACAACAGCCAGTACCTCCCCACCGGCATATTCCCAGCCCCCCCGCCTGAGCAGAAAATCAACGGCATCTACCGTCTCCACGGAATAGTCGAAAACGTCCCAGAAGTGCTCCTTGGGCTGCTCGACCCCCTTTGTCCCAGCCAGCTCTGGAATTATAGCCCTAACCAGGCCCAGGTCATCAAGGTAGTGCCAGAACCTCCCGGTTCCGGAAACCGCCAACAACCGGAGCAACTCTTCTCTTATTCGCTCCCCCGCTACCCCACCCCCGAGGTGAGAGCAGCGCCGGATTAGAGCCTCGGTCTCACCAA
>CAZMZA010000052.1:0-9688 GCA_964570635.1 uncultured Dehalococcoidales bacterium | reverse complement strand
GAACCTGCGACCAATCGGTTATGAGCCGACCGCTCTGCCACTGAGCTACGAGCCCGTAGCACCAAAGACAGAAGGGTCAATACGTCTTGGTAAGAATAGATTATAGTCTACTGTCAAGTCTATCGTCAACCTCGTTGCGGGGGTGGGAGGTTCCGGTGAGGAACACACAATAATTGACAGTCTGGAAAATGATTAAATATAATAACTGCCCGACCTTGTTTACGGCATCCTGTTCAAGGTCTGCCGGGGGTGGGCAGAAGATGCGTTTTCAGTTTTCTGAGGAGCAGGAGAGGTTTCGGCAGGAGGTGAGAGACTTCCTGGACAGGGAGCTACCTCCAGATTGGGAGGTGGTGGAGCCTATCCCTGAGGAAGAGCTTGATAGTGAGGAGGGTTGGGCTTTTTGTCTCTCGTTACGGCGCAAGATGGTGGAGAGGGGCTGGCTATCACTCTGCTGGCCTAGGGAATACGGTGGTCAGGAGCGCTCTCGGGTAGAGTACACCATCCTTCGAGACGAGATAGTCTATCGAGGGGCACCGGGTTTGGAAACCTTTGGCTCCATGATGCTGAGCCCCGTGCTCCTGGCTTATGGCACTGAGGAGCAGAAGAGGCGGCACCTCCCGCCTATAGCCAGGGGGGAGATACAGTGGTGTCAGGGTTTTAGCGAACCCAACGCCGGCTCTGACCTGGCCTCTCTCAGCATGCGGGCTGTGGAAGACGGCGATTACTTTGTCATAGACGGGCAGAAGTGCTGGACATCGCTGGCATACCGCGCCGACTGGGGTTTCTTTCTGGTCAGGACAGGCCCAACTGTCCCCAAACACAAGGGGTTGAGCTTTATTCTGGTAGATATGAGGACGCCGGGTATTACAATGAGTCCGGTGCATGACTTACTCGGTCAACGTCATTGGAATGAGGTCTTCTTTGAGGGAGTACGGGTGCCCAAGGAGAATCTGGTCGGTGAGAAGAACCAGGGCTGGTACGTGGCGAAGACCATTTTAGGTCACGAAAGGGTGGCTATTGAGACCTATGCCATTGCTAGGCGCGGCCTTGACCGGCTGATACAATATGTTAAGGAAAGGGATACTTTGGCCAGGAATCCTGTAATCCGGCAGAAGCTGGCTGCCCTAGCTACTGAGGTCGAGGTTTCCCAGTTGCTCTGTTATCGCACCGCCTGGCTGCAGGACAAAGGGCTTGAGCCGGAGTATGAAGCCAGCGTGGGGAAGGTCTTGGCTCAAAATTTGCTTTTGCATGTCGCTGAGGCGGGCTTGCAGGTCTTGGGGCTTTACGGACAGCTGGGGAAGGGCTCGAAGTGGGCACCGCTGGACGGAGTCATAGAGCGAGCTTATCTGGGCCATCCTCCGTGGGCTTTTGCTGGCGGCTCGCCGGAGATCCAGAGAAATGTCATTGCTACCGTAGGACTGGGTTTGCCCAGGTAGGGAGTAGTCGTGGAATTTCGGTTATCTGAGGAGCAGGAGAGTTTCCGGCAGGAGGTGCAGGACTTCTTCGACGGAGGATTGCCACCAGGCTGGGTAGTCGCGGAATTCATACCTGATTCCGAACTCGAGAGTGACGAGGACTGGTCCTTCTGCCTTTCGATGCGGCACAAGATGGCAGAGAAGGGCTGGCTATCACTTTGGTGGCCCAGGGAATACGGTGGTCAGGAACGCTCTTTGGTGGAATTTGGCATCCTGCGGGAGGAGGTATTCTACCGGGGTGCGCCTGGTTTTGACGGCTTTGCCAGTGTGATGCTGGCCCCGGTGCTCCTGGCTTATGGTACCGGGGAACAGAAGCGAAAATACCTCCCCCGGATAGCCAGGGGAGAGGGACAGTGGTGCCAGGGCTTTAGTGAACCCAATGCCGGCTCTGACCTGGCTTCTCTCAGTATGCGGGCTGTGGAAGACGGCGATTACTTTGTCGTAGACGGGCAGAAGTGCTGGACGTCGATGGGGCACCGCGCCGACTGGGGTTTCTTCTTGGTCAGGACCGAGCCGACTGTCCCCAAACATAAGGGACTGAGTTTCCTGCTGGTGGACATGAAGAGCCCGGGGATAACTATCAGCCCCGTATATAACCTGCTTGGGCACCGTCATTGGAATGAGGTCTTCTTTGAGGGGGTACGGGTGCCCAAAGAGAATCTGGTCGGTGAGAAGAACCAGGGCTGGGATGTGGCAACTGCCCTCCTTAATCATGAAAGGGTTGGCATTGAAATCTATGCCGTCTCCAGACGTGCCCTTGACCACCTGTTACGGTATGTCAGGGAGAGAGATACCTTGGCCAGGAATCCTGTAATCCGGCAGAAGCTGGCAGCCCTGGCTACTGAGGCCGATATAGCCCGCTTGCTTTGCTATCATTCCGTGTGGCTGCAGGATAAGGGGCTTAGTCCTGCCTATGAAGCCAGCATGGGAAAGGTCTTTGCCAATGGTTTTCTTATGCATGTCGCCGAGGCTGGTTTACAGATTTCCGGACTTTACGGGCAACTGGGGGAGGATTCAAAGTGGGC
Organism: uncultured Dehalococcoidales bacterium; assembly: GCA_964570635.1. Taxonomy (GTDB): domain Bacteria; phylum Chloroflexota; class Dehalococcoidia; order Dehalococcoidales; family CAYYQY01; genus CAYYQY01. The sequence goes on along the minus strand of CAZMZA010000052.1, from coordinate 7,188 downwards.
GCCATTGGATGGAGTCATAGAGCGCCTGTATCTGACTCTCCCCCCGTGGACTCTGGCCTCCGGGTCGCCGGAGGTGCAGAAGAATATCATTGCTACTATGGGGCTTGGCTTACCTAGGTAAATGTTCATGCCGCGGGTACTGAGGGGGTAGTCAATATGGACTTTAGTCTTAGTGAAGAGCAGGAAATGCTGAAAAGCGCCGCCCGTGACTTTCTGGAACGGGAATGCCCTGTTAGTCTGGTGCGCGAGATGGAGGAGGATGAGAAAGGGTACTCTCCTGAGTTATGGCGCAAGATGGCTCAACTGGGGTGGCTGGGTCTGGTCTTTCCCGGGGAATATGGCGGTAGCGGGGGGAACTTCCTGGACCTGACGGTTCTCCTTGAGGAGATAGGACGGAGTCTGGCCCCCGTACCCTTCGTGTCTACCGTGGTTCTCTGCGGCTTACCCATCCTGAGGGCAGGCACGGAGGAACAAAGACGCGAGTTCCTGCCCAGACTGGTCAACGGTGATGCGGTACTTACTATGGCGCTTACTGAGCCCAGTGCCCGTTACACCGTGGAAGGCATTGAGACTAGAGCCGTAGCCGACAAGAGTGATTATGTCATTAGTGGCACCAAGTTGTTTGTGCCCGATGCTCATATTGCCAGCCATATTCTGTGTGTCGCCAGGACCGGGGACGGTGTTACCCTGCTGTTGACGGGTGTTGATAGCCCGGGGATAACGCGTACCCTGCTCAAGACTCTGGCTTCCGACCGGCAGTTTGAGGTTGTTTTTGATGGGGTGAGGGTACCCCGGACGAACATCCTGGGCAGGTCGGGCGAAGGGTGGGGGCTCGTAGAGGAGACCTTGAGGCAGGCTGCGGTGGCCGGGTGCGCCCTGATGCTGGGCGGTGCCCAGCGAGTTTTGGAGATGACCGTAGGCTATGTGAAGGAGCGGGTGCAGTACGACCGGCCTATTGGCAGCTTTCAGGTGATTCAGCACAAGTGCGCTGACATGGCAGTTAGTGTTGAGGGAGCGAGGTACATCACCTATCAGGCGGCTTGGAGACTAAGCCAGGGTCTTCCTTGTGCCCGGGAGGTGTCTATGGCTAAGGCTTGGGTTGGCGAAGCCTGTAGCCATACCTGTCTCCAGGCCTGCCACCTCCACGGTGCTACCGGCTATACACAGGAGCACGATGCCCAGCTTTACCTCAGGCGGGTTAAAGCGGCTGAACTCACCTTCGGCGACGCTGCTTTCCATTACGAGATAGTGGCTGACCAAATGGGTCTCTAGCCGGCTACCGCTTGAGGTGGCAAGGTTAATCGCTGTTCTACTGTTCAGTTACCACCAAACCAAGTGTCAAACCATAAGCCAAATAAGCTGTAAATTGTTGACAAAAGGCAATATATTAGCCTATTATCGGCACAAACTAAAGTGGGGAGGTGTAACGATGAATGTCATGACCAGAAACCTTGGCATATTCTTGATAGTTCTTGCGGTAATATCACTGGCTATGGGGATTACTTTCCTGTATCAGGGTTTCTCTAAACAAAATGATTTGGTCAGCAGTATGAGGTATGAGGGCATTACCTTTGGCTCGGTTGGCATCAAAGGAGCTTTAGAAAACGAAGCGATTGATAGCGCAAGTGAAGCACTACAGGCTGGTGATACGGTAAGGGAACATCGACATAGTTTTTTCGGCGGTACCTACGATGACCTTCTAGCTGGAGAGAGATTTGACCCTTCCAACTCTCAGCACTTGTTTTATGCCCAGGCTCTTAACCTTGAGAACTATCTCTATCTGGCTGTAACCGCTTTCGGTCTGGTTACTGTCACCCTAGCCTCAGGAGGATTCATGATAGTAACTAGCCTTGCCTTCGGTGCGACCGGATTTGCTCTGTTTACATTGGCTAAAAAATAGCCTTGGGGCTAGCCTGAAGGGTCTAAAAAAAGCGCATGCCGGGATATTCTGATTGTTTTTTCACCTAGTTTGGCGTAAAATCTACGTGTAGCTTAGCTATGCGGGAGTAACTCAGTTGGCAGAGTCCCTGCCTTCCAAGCAGGTTGTCGCGGGTTCGAGTCCCGTCTCCCGCTCCAAACCTCAGTTATCATGTGCAGCTTTCCCTCTTTAACGATAATGTTCCCCCTGTACTGGCCTCGTATCCTCTGTCGCCAGTATCTCGTAGGCTCTGGCCTTAGGCTTTTCGGCCAAGAGTGGTTCAATTCGTTGGTATAGCTCGGTTCGTGCCCCTGAGGCTTCCCATCTCTTCCAGTGCTCAAGACTCTGCCAGGTGCTTACTACGACGATGATGGTTTTATCTTCCGTGCTAGCGAGGGTCTCACCGGTTACGTAGCCCGGCTGGTGGACGGCTGTGGCTCTAAGCTCTCGGAGTAAGGGCGCCAGGTCCTCACCCCTCTTTATATGGCGCTCTATGATAACTTTTATCATTTATCATTACCCCCCCTTCTGTACCCCGTTGGGCAGGTAGGAAGACCTGTGCGGGGCGATTCCTTGCCCAGACGGCTGTCGCTCACCCAAATGCCATAATAGTTTCCCCGCTTTCCAGTCTGGGGAGATATGTATTCACAGTATTGGCAGAGATGGCGAAGCCCACCCCCTCTATGCCAAATCCTACCAGCTTGGCTGAGACTACCCCGATGACCTTGCCCTGGAGGTCAAGCAGCGGCCCGCCACTGTTCCCCGGGTTGATAGCTGAATCCGTCTGTACCCATATGATGTTGCGGCCGCTATCGAAGTCTATCGTTGAGACGAGCCCGCTGGTAACCGCCACGGCCTTCGCTTCCAGGGGATAACCCAGCACCAGCGCTTGCTGCCCCAAACCCACCTGACTGAGGTCTCCCAGCTCCAGGTATGGGAGTTCGGAGGTCTCTATTTTGACCACCGCGAGGTCGCGCACCAGGTCCCTCGCCTCAACCGTGCCGTCATAGTCGGTACCGTCTTCTAGGTACACGGTTATCTCCTCAGCGCCGCTTACTACGTGGTTGTTGGTCAGGACTAGGCCGCCGGGGTCAATAATGAAGCCCGACCCCGAGCCCAGGTCTGTCTTGATGCGCACCACTGCCTCACGAGCCTGGGCGGTCACCTCCTGCGCCGTCATGGCCTTCAGGGTACTGGTGTCGGGAATGATTACCGAGGCTTCCGCGACCCCTACACCCGACTTGCGGGGGGCCCAGCGAGGAATCCAATCATGAGCCGAGTTGGTGGTCAGGCGGGTCCAATTGCTACCGTCCCAGTCCATGGTGTAGATTTCCGCATTGTCTCTCCCCTCGCGGTACGAGTGGAAGACAATCTTTGTCCCATCCGGCGACGGATAAGGACTGTTTGAACTGTAGGACGACGAAGGTGCTAGCTGGCGCACATCGGTGCCGTCAGCGTTCATGATGTAGATACCCCAATAACCGCCGCCAGCGCGACCAGACTGGAATAATATCTCCGTTCCATCGGGGGACCAGACAGGAACAGTATCAGAAGCGCTGTGGCTGGTCAGGCGGCGCTGGTTGGAGCCGTCAGCGTCCATAACATATATTTCGATATTCCCCTGACGGTCAGAGACGAAGGCTATCTTCGTACCATCGGGTGACCAGGCAGGATAGTCATCGTAAGCCGAGTTGTCTGTCAGGCGGGTGAGGTTGCCTCCGTCCACATCCATGGCGTAGATTTCTGACGGGTCGTGCTCCCAGGATTGGAAAGCAATTTTGGTGCCATCAGGTGACCAGGCGGTCTCAAACGCCTTGCGCCCCGTGAGGAGGGCAATCTTCCAGGTGCCGTCATCGGTGATGGTAAAAATGTCCTCTTCGATATTGAAGATGATGCGCCTTCCGTCAGGAGAAAGAGCATACATACCCACACTCACGCCGCTGGTGGTCAGACGCTCCTGATTACTACCGTCCACATCCATGATGTAGATATCGTATTGGGCATCATCGCTATTATTCCGGCTAGACAGGAAGACGATGCGGTCCGGCTCTACGGTGACGCTGACTGTGCCCGAGCGGGTGATACCTTCTTGAGTAGCCTCGGCCTTAACCGTGTCATCGTAGGTGCCGGGGGTGTCTCCAGCGGTGAAGAGACCGCCGGCGTCAATGGTACCGCCACCGTTCTCCACGCTCCAGGTGAAATCCAGGCCAGAGATGCGGTTGCCATCCCGGTCTGCCGCTACTGCCACGAACTGCTGCACCATCTCTATGCCGATGTCTGCCGGCTTGGGGGCAATAACCACCTGCTCCAGCGGGGCGGGGTTGATGGTAACTGTGGCCACAGCGGTGCGGACTATGTCTCCCTGCGTTACCTGAACTTCAACCGCATCAGTGAAGGTCCCGGCCACCTCGTTTAGCGTAAGTAGGCCCGCCTGAGTTGCAGAACCTGCCGCCTCGTCAATCATGGTCCAAGCCACATCTATCTCACTCACCCGGTTGCCGTACTGGTCTGTGGCAATAGCTTCAAGCTGTTCCGTCTCCCCGGCGGCGACCTCAGGCGGCGGAATGGTCACGGCATGCAGGACGTCAGGGTTCACTGTGATGGTGAGAGTGGCGGTACTGGTTTCCGTGGGCTCCCCTTCCTTGATAGCTGTCAGAGTCGCCGTGTGAACCCCGGCCTTGGTGTACTGGTGGGTCACTGGTTCCTCTTTCGTGCTACTGGTCATGGTGGACCCATCGCCAAAGTCCCACTGGAACTCGTCAGCGTTCCTGGAGCTATTGGTGAATGTTACATCAAGAGGTGCCTGCCCGCTGGGGGCATCAGCTTTAAACAGAGCCTGCGGTGGTCCCACGCAGGCCGGTAACAGCAACGTGGTGATGAGGAATCCTGTCAGGAACAAGGGCTTCAGGCAAGAACATGAGGGAGGGGTGTAACCAAACATCTTCCTGCTGTACTGCATCACACTACCTCCTTCATATATGTTGGTGAACTAGAAAAGGCACCAGCAACCACCGGCACAGCAGTTCCCTTATGCGCTAGTTTTCATCCTCTCTTATCTTACTTATCCCAATTCCTTTTTGGGGACTTTAATGTAGTCCTGTGCAGAGACTTTGTCAATACGTGGCTAGTCCCGGGTCTGGTCTTTATTGTACCTGGCCGCTGCTTTCGTCCCCAGTCCGCCTCTCTCCTTGTAGTCGGCTTCTACAATCATAGAGGTCGGGTCTAATAGGTGCACCAAATCTTGGAGGATGCGGTTTACGGTATGCTCCTGCAGTATGCCCACATTTCGGAACGAGGTCAGGTAGTATTTCAGGGACTTGAGTTCGACGAGATAGCGGTCCGGAGTATAGCGTATCACCAGTCGGGCGAAATCGGGTAAGCCGCTCCAGGGGCAGACACAGGTGAACTCATCTGTCTCGTAAACTACCTCGGTGGCTGAGCCAGGGTAGCCAAAGGGGATAGCTTCGAGGGCGGCAACGTCAATTGCCTCTTCCGTCTGGATGTCAAACCTGCGCGCAGTATATTTATCGACGTCCACCTTACATTGACCTCCCCTTATCAAGGTTTATTTTATTATACCACCCATTGTCTTGTTCTGATTATCCCGGTGGACATCGGGCAGGAAGTACCTTCCAGACCGCGACCAAATCGGCCTTTCTACCACCGTTCCAGGTATGATAACATAATAGGCGGAATTATGAGCCGAATCAGAGTAGTCTCCTTTGACCTGGAGGGGACCCTGGTCACCCCGGACTTCAGCCTGGCTGTCTGGTACCAGGGAGTCCCCTCTCTTTACGCTGCCAGGCATGGTATCAGCTTTCAGGAGGCGAGGCAGCAGGTTGTTGAAGAATACGACAGGATAGGCTGCCAGAGGCTGGAGTGGTACGACATCAAGTACTGGTTTGACCGGTTTGACCTTGATGGCTACCAGGAACTGCTGGCAAACTGCCAGGATAAGGTATCATGCTATCCGGAGACAATGCCGGTGCTATCCTCACTGGGTAAGGCTTATCCCCTGGTCATTGTCACCAGTACGATGGCGGATTTCCTGCCCTATCTCCTCTCGGAAATCGAGGGGTGCTTCGTCAAGGTTTTTTCTTCAATCTCTGACTATGAACAGCTTAAGAGTCCGTCCTTATATCTAAAGGTGTGTCGGGATATGGGCGTCCTTCCTGAGGAGGTGGCTCATGTTGGTGATGACTGGCAGTTTGATTTCACCGCCCCGCGGGAGGCTGGCGTTAACGCCTTTCATCTTGACCGGGGAGGGCAGCCGGGTCCGGAGTCGATAGAAGACCTGCAGCAGTTCGGGGCAAGGTTACTGGAACTGTAGGGATACCCGAAGTCAGAGCCGGGCGCCATGGGTTCCTTCTGGGGCACAGCCCCTTAACTTTTCAGAAGCTCTAGACCTTTAACTACGTCGTTGAAATCGGTGAAGGGGGTGCAGGGGACATTGGTCTCCTTACAGAGACCCAGTAGCTGACCGCAGGCGAAGATATGCTGGGCATGCCTGGCGGCTGAAAGGTCAGAGATGCCATCACCTACGTATAATACACGGTAGCCCTGGCTCAGGAATGACCTGGTATAACTTTCCTTGAAATCTCTCTCTAGCTCAGCTCCGTCTGGCCCGATATATTTGACCTTTAGACCTTTGGGGTTAAATTGTGTTTTTGCCGCAAACACCTCGATGTCCTTCACTCCGGCATCAGTCAGGATTGTGTGTATATAGAAATCTAGCCCGTTACTGACGATGGCAAAGCGGAGCCTGTGGCTGCGGCAGTAATCCAGTAGCTCGTGAAACCCGGCTCGTATTCTGGCTGTCCGTCTCACAAAGTCGATGAGCGTTGGCTTATCTTCCTTAATCATAGCGAAAGCCTGGGTATTGAAGCGGCCGACGGTTATCTTACCGGCTCTATACTCGGCCAGTAGTTGTCTCCAGTCCCCGTCGCCAAAAGTATCCAGCAGCAGGAAGGACACGTCTTTTTCAGTGATTGTGCCGTCAAAATCGCACTGGACGAGTGTTTTTTCTGACCTGTTTGAACCTGAAATCATCGCTTGCTCCCGGAATAAATGCGAAATTAATCAACGTAGCGAGGTTATAGCCCTCGTATCAATGTTTGATTATACCACTACCGGGCTCTGGAGTGGAATGCATATTGATCTGGGCACAGAGGCTTGACTTTTACGGCGCTCATTTCTATAATGTTTAAACTTGGCAATGCCCGAGTAGCGCAATGGTAGCGCAACCGACTTGTAATCGGTAGGTTAGTGGG
>CAZMZA010000051.1:0-9780 GCA_964570635.1 uncultured Dehalococcoidales bacterium | reverse complement strand
ATTAGCCGTCCTTACCTTTGCACCTCTGACACAGTCTTTTCTATTGTTTTGATTTGCGGTGCTCCAGTGTTATCCTCAGGACTTCCTTGCGGAACTCGTCTCCCCCGAAATCGTTTCTGCGCTCCTTCATTGTTTTGGCACTATCGAGGAACAAATCGCTGTAGGGGTAATTGTACTTGTAGTGGGTGTCGCAGGGAAAGTCTTCGCACTTGAGACAGTATTCGACATTCTTTTCCGTGGCGCACCTGAGCACCGGGCATATAAATCCGATTAACCTCTTCAGTTCGTCTAATCTGTCCTTGGCTCCCGGGTCTGTCCCTGGAGGGCATCCGCCACACTCAACAATCAGCTCGCATGTATTGCAGTCTATTCCACAGGCTGCCGGCATTACTTTCTCCTCCTTTACCGCGAATTTTGTTGTCTAGGGCTTGCTATACTAGCTTTCGGAGGTCGGTTCAATTCCTCTTGGGCTGTTCAGGTAATGATAGTGCCGTAGCTATCCGGTGTCAAGGTGTTGGTTGGGCTTTAAAACTGACTATACTCTGGGTGGGGGATAATAGAAAAAAAAATAATACATAGACCCCTATCTGGGGTGAGGAACCGGGCGCAAAATTCACTACCCGGGGGGTATGAACCATAATCAAAGTCAAAAAAGCAATCTCAGCAACTGTCAGTGAGTTTGCCGATTGGGGTGGTTAGGAGTATAGTGCAGAACAGCATTATGGATACTATTAACCCTGTAACTCGTGATTTTGTCCTCTATTGCGTGCATCGACGGGGAGATGAATGGCCAGCTTTATATGATGAGATGTGTCGGGTCGCTGGCCAGCGTTTGTTCAGGGGGATGAGCTATTCCGAGTTAAGTAATTTGGGGCTGTCCCTCGGTCTTGATAGAATAGAAGATACCTTAAGGATTGTACACGCGGTTACGGCTCAAGAATGTTAACCCTGGCTGTCCTCACAGTAGCCGTTTTCTGAGAACCTCTCTTTTCTCTACGATAGACTCCGATTTAGTCCGCATTTCTCAGCGCCTGTAGATACTCTTTTGCACCTGAGCCCCCTTTCCCCTATAATCAGCAAGCAACCAAAACTCGGTTGTATTAGGCTGCAAGTGAGGTGAGTCCGATGTCAAAAACGGTAAGGTTTGTCGCCGTAGCCTTGGTATTGGTCATCATTGCCCTGTCCTTCGGTGCTGGCTGCGCTCCGGCTGGCCAAACTCGTCCCGCCCTGGACCCGGGCCTGGATACTGTGGCACAGGCATGGAGTATTATTCTGGACAATTATGTGGACGGGGAGAAGCTTGACACCAGCCGGCTGAGCCAGGCGGCTATTGAGGGTATGGTGGAGGCGCTGGATGACCCGTACTCTTCTTATCTGGATGTTGAAACCGCTCGGCTGGGATTAAGTTCCTTGGAGGGCAAGATTGAGGGCATTGGAGCCGAGGTCACGGTGAGGGATGAGCAGATAGTGATTGTGGCTCCCCTGCCTGATTCACCAGCAGCTAGGGCGGGTATCATGGCTGGTGACATACTGCTGGCGATTGACGGCAGGTCGACTTCAGGTATGAGTCTCGCTGAGGCGGTACTCAATGTTCGCGGACCGAGAGGCACTCTGGTCACACTGCTGGTCCGGCACCAGGGAGAGGCTGACCCTGAGGAGATTGAGATAGTTAGAGCCGAGATTGAAATTCCGAGCGTTCAATTTAGTATGAGGGGGGACTTGGCCTACATTAACATCAGCCATTTCTCGGAGCGCACTGCTGAGGAGTTGTCTCAGGTGCTGGAGAGTGCGGAGGTAGAAGGGGCGGTGGGTATTATCCTCGACCTGCGTGGTAATCCCGGCGGCTTGCTTGAGTCAGCGGTTGATGTGGCCAGCCGCTTCTTGAGAGAAGGCGTGGTGTTGAAAGTAGTGGATAGCCAGGGAAGGGTTACCGTGTATACGGTTGCGCCCACGCCGGTAGTGACTGACCTGCCCCTGGTTGTTCTGGTCGATAGCTATACGGCCAGCGGTGGTGAGGTATTGGCTGGAAGCCTGCAGGACAATGCCCGGGCTACTATTGCCGGCACGATAACCTTTGGTAAGGGCAGCGTCGTTAAACTTTACTATCTTGAGGATGGTTCAGGGCTATTTCTGACTGTGGCTCGCTGGCTTACCCCTGACGGTCATCTTATAGAAGGCGAAGGGTTACTGCCCGACTACGAGCTTGAAGTCGAGGGCGAGGCTGCCGTTGATTGGGCTATAGACTACCTGGAGAGCCGGTAGGGATGCCTGTCTCCGGTGGCGGGACCGGGGGGCATGCTGTCCAGCGGCTAGCGTTTTAGCAACGATTTGATGTAAGCCGTGAAGCTGCGCTTCATCTCATCGATGTGGTCACCACCAAACTTCTCCGTCATTGCCTGGCCCAGGACTAGGGCCAGCATGGCTTCGGCGACTACGCCTGCCCTGGGCACAACACAGATGTCAGACCTCTCAACTGTGGCTGGCACTGGCTCATGAGTCTTGATGTCCGCGGTCTGTGAAGGCTTGCCCAGTGTGGCAATCGGTTTGTGGTAAAGGCGACAAACAATATTCTCACCATTGCTTATGCCCCCGTCAATGCCACCCATATTGTTAGTCTGGTGAACAAAACGGCCGTCCTTGGTGGAAATCACGTCCTGAACCTCGGAGCCAGGCATTGATGCTATCTCGATGGCGTTGCCAATTTCGACTGCCTTGACTGACGGGATGCTCATTAGGGCCTGGGCTATTCTGCCGTCCAGCCTGCGGTCGTAGTGCATGACGCTTCCCAGACCCACGGGGACACCCGTGGCAATGACCTCAACCACGCCGCCAAGGGTATCCTGCCGGGTGCGGGCATCAAGAATAGCCTCCTTCATTCTCTGGGACGTCTCCGGTTCGATACACCTTGTGTCCGGGTCGGTGTCAAAGACAGAAGCTATTTCCCGAAAATCTCGGGGTGGACGGCTTAGCTTTACCGGCCCGATTTGGACAGTATGACTGGCTATCCTGATGTCAAACTCAGCCAGCAGTCTCTTGACCAAGGCTCCGGCAGCCACTCTGGCTACCGTCTCTCTGGCACTGGCTCTCTCGGAGACGTTCCTGATGTCGTCATGTCCGTACTTTAAGACTCCAGGAAGGTCGGCATGCCCGGGACGAGGTCTGGTCACCTTGGCAGCCTCTTCGCCGCTCTTGGGCTTTTCCAGGCTCATTTCAGCCTGCCAGTTAACGAAGTCCAGGTTCTTGACGACCAGGGTGATGGGACTACCCAGCGTCTTGCCGTAGCGGACGCCGGAGAGGATTTCGGCCTCATCTTTTTCGATGGCCGCTCTCCCACCGCGACCAAAATCCGAGTGGCGCTTCTTGAGTTCCTGGTCGATGTCCTGGATAGAAATCGTAACCCCGGCTGGCACCCCTTCAAGGATAGCCACACAGGCGGGGCCGTGGGATTCACCGGCGGTCAGCAGACGCAGCATACTCATCTCCTTCCAGGGCTTTGATTAGAGCCCTCTCCATTTCGGGTAGCGGGGCTTGGTGTCCGGTAAATAGCTCAAATTGCACGGCTGCCTGATGCAGGAACATCTTATAGCCGTAGATAACGGTGCAGCCGGCCTCTTTAGCCTCGGCTATCATCCTTGTCTCTTTGGGGTTATAGTTTATGTCGAAGACGGTGAGCTTCGGGTGCAGCAGCTCGCGGGGCACAATTGATTCATTAATCCTGGGCCACATCCCGACTGGCGTAGCATTTATCAAAATATCTGCCGAACCAATTTCCGGGAGTTGTTCTAGTCCACCGAAACCTTCGGCACCAACAAGCTTGGCTAGCTCCTCCGCCTTCTCCTCGATTTTGTCTATGATTACCAGGTCAGCGCCATTCCGCTTAAGCCCGGTAGCGATAGCTAGACCAGCACCACCTCCTCCGAGGAGGACGGCTTTCTTGCCCTTTATGGTAGTCTTCTCCCCTAATGCCTTTAACGCGGCACCATAATCAGTGTTGAAACCGCTCAGTATGCCATCATTGTTGACGATGGTGTTAATCGCTCCAATTTCTCTGGCGACCTCATCTATATCGTCTACATATTTCATGGCGCTGACCTTGTGGGGTATGGTGACACTCACTCCGCGAATGCCCAGTCCTCTTACGGCATCAATTACCGCTTCGACGTCGGTAACTCTGAAAGCGACGTAGACAAAGTTGAGCCCCAGCACCTCATAGCCGCAGTTGTGCACCAGCGGGGAGAGCGAGTGCTCTACCGGGTCTCCGATAAGGCAGCAGACTTTGGTTTTGGCATTAATCATCAGCCCACCCTTGTTCCGAGTACAGTCTGGCGATTGCCTCAGCTACTTCCTCCGGCTTTCTGCCTTCGGTATCGATGGTGACATCGGCAACCTGCTGGTAAATCGGGGTACGCTCAGCCAGCACCGCTTTCATGTCCTCCTTAGGCGGCTTGCCGGTAAGGGACGGTCGGTATTGGTCATCGCCAATCCGCTCGAGCAGGGTATCCATCTCGGCTTTAAGCCAGATAAATTTCCCCTTTCTCTTGAGCTCCCTGACGTTTTTCTCTCTGATTACCACACCACCGCCCGTGGCACAAATCACGTTATTTAGCTTCGCCACCACGCTGGCAACCTCCTCTTCTATGTCCCTGAATTTCTCCCACCCGTAATTGGTGACAATCTCGGGGATAGACTGTCCCGCCCTCTGGACAATCAGTTCGTCCATTTCAATAAGCTTCTTACCCAGTCTTTGGGTCAGGAGCTTACCCACGGTTGTTTTGCCGCTACCCCTCATACCAATAAGTATAATGTTCATCAGCCTAAATCTCCTGAACCTCCGCCCCGATTTTAGCCAGGTCAGTGAAGAACCCGGGGTAGGACTTGGAGACTGCCTCGGCACCGTTAATAACTGTCTCCCCCTCAGCGAAAAGGGCGGCGGTGGCAAAGCTCATCGCCATGCGGTGGTCATCGTATGTCTCGATAGAAGCCCCTTTTGGTCTGCCACCGCTGATAGACATTGTACTCCCGGTTACTTCTACCGCAATTCCCATCTTACCCAGTTCGGTGGCTGTGTTCTGGATGCGGTCCGTCTCCTTGTATCTGAGGTGACCGATATTACTGATGTCTGTCTTGCCCCGGGCAAAAGCGGCCACAACGGCGAGTGGCTGGACGATATCCGGGTAATCACCCAGGTCCACGGCAGTACCGTCGAGTTCTTGCTTCCGCCAGACTTTGACCTGCCCCCTTTTATAGCTCACGTAACAGCCCATCAGGGACAGGATGTCCAGAAAGTATCTATCGCCCTGCAGTGATTTGGTGTTGAGATTGGTCACGGTTATCGGTCTGCCGCCAATAGCCGCCAGGGCGAAGAAATAGGCAGCCGAGGAGTAGTCCCCTTCTATCTCGTAGCGCCGCCCCCGGTATCTCTGTCCGCTGGCCACCGTAAACTCGTCGTGGTTATGTCGGGCGACTTCAACCCCGAACTGTCGCATGGCGTCAATAGTTATATCTACATATGGTCTGGATTGAAGACCGTCAGCAATCCTAATCTTCATATCGTGCTCGGCATAGGGAGCAACCATGAGCAACGAGCTTATGTGCTGTGAGCTGGTCATGCCGCGAGTTACTACCTCTCCGCCAGCCAGTCTCCCTCCCCGGACTTCAATCGGCGGGTAGCCGTCTTGTTTGACCGAGCTGGCCTGAACCCCCAGGCTTTTCAGGGCTGAGAGCAGGTCATCTACGGGGCGCTGGCGTAGCCGTTCCGTTCCGTCGAAGACGACTGGGCTTTCTGACAGAGCCGCCAGCGGAGCTACCATTCGGATGGTGCTACCGGAATTGCCGACGAAAATTGTCTCCTGCCCCGGCTGGCTTGAGAAACGACCGCCGGTGCCTATAATCCTCAGCGTGCTGCCGTCAACTTCGATGTTGACTCCCAGGGAGCGGCAGGCGTTGATGGTGTACCGGGTATCGTCTGAGACCAGGAAATTCTCGATGACCGTCTCACCCTGGGCCAGTGAGCCCAGTATTAGCGCCCGGTGGGTATAGCTCTTTGACGGTGGTGCTGAAACTGTACCACTTACTGGTGACGGTGTAATTCTTAGCCTCACTTACTCTGGCTCCGGAGATGATTTACTAGAGCCGCCAGACCAAGGCTGTAGCTTTCGCCTTTGAACCCGGTAACCTGCTCGATGGCAACATCAGCGATGACCGATTGCCTTCGCCAGTCCTCGCGGGCGGAGATGTTGGACAGGTGTACCTCGACCACGGGCAGCCCGCAGTCGGCAAGGGCGTCGTGGAGTGAGTACCCGTAGTGGGTCAAAGCTCCGGGGTTAATGAGGATACCGGACGAGCCCGGCGTCTCCTTTTGGATAAAGTCGATGATTCCCCCCTCATGGTTTGACTGGAAGAAGGCGAGCTCGCAGCCCAGTTCCTGGGCTCTTTGGGTGAGTTCTTTCTCTATCGACTCAAGGGTCTGTGTCCCGTAGTGCTCCGGGTCTCTCTTACCCAGCATGTTCAGGTTCGGACCATTAATAACCAGGATTTTCATTGACAGACCTCGCTGAGAGCTTTGATAACCACATCCTTCTCCACCGTACAGTTGACCACTCCTTGCCCTATCTCTTTCAGCAGTACCCACCTCAGTTCCCCTTGGCTTGCCTTCTTATCATACTGCATAGCCCCGAGTAGCTCGGCCGGCGACATCTCAGGGCAGCGAGTGGGCAGGCCGAAACGGGTGAGCACCTCGCCAATTCCTTGAACGCTCTCGTGGTTAAGCATGCCCAGTCGCTCACTTATCCTGGAGGCGGCCATCATCCCGATGGCGATTGCTTCGCCGTGGCGCTGACCCTGAAATGAGGAAGTTGCCTCTATGGCGTGCCCGACGGTATGCCCGAAGTTAAGTATTTGCCTTAGACCGCTACGGTCTGTTTCATCGGCCTCGACTATCCTGGCCTTCAAAAAGGCGCACCGCCCAATAATATCTACCAGTTCATCTGCGGCAAACTTTGCCTTCTTCCGGCGGCTGACCTTATCAAACAGCTCCCTGTCCATGGCCAGGCCGTATTTTATCACCTCGGCCATGCCGTTTCGTCTCTCTCGTACCGGTAGCGACTCCAGAAAGGCTATGTCCGAGATAATGGCTTTCGGCTGATAGAAGCTGCCGACCATGTTCTTCATACCACCAAAATTGATTCCCACCTTGCCCCCGATGCTGCTGTCCACCTGGGCCAGCAGGGTTGTGGGCAGTTGGACGTAGTCAATGCCGCGGAGGTAGGTGGCGGCTACATAGCCACCAACGTCTCCGACAACGCCGCCGCCCAGCACGCAGAGCAAGCCGTTGCGGTCGACGCCATTTTCCATAAGAAACTGGTAGGCTCGCTCTACCTGTCTCAGGGATTTTGAGCGCTCCCCGGCCGGGAAGGTATATTTAAGCAGCCTCCTCCCCGTTGCCCCTAGTGCCTCCATCACCGGCTCTCCGTAGAGCTTCTCGGTGGTGGCATCGGTTATCAGGGTAATGCTTGAGTAGCCGCTGCAATCGATGAAGTCACCGAGGCTGCTCATAATCCCGTCACCGATGATTATTGGCAGCGACCTGGTGCCCTTAATTTGAACCGGAACCCTTTTATGCATTTTCTTGCTTATCACTCCGCCCTTAGTCCCTGTTATTCCTGCCTGCCTGGTTTCTTCGCTCTCCACTGGTAGAGCTCTTTATGCACTCTGTGGCAGGCATCGATAACCTCTTTGAGTTCGTCGGGTGTAATCATCTGCTGACCGTCAACCAGTGCTTCAGCCGGGTTATGGTGGACCTCAATCATCAGCCCGCTCGCTCCGGCGGCTATAGCGGCGCAACTCATGCTGAAGATAAGGTCTCGGCGTCCGGTAGAATGGCTCGGGTCAACCAGTACTGGCAGGTAGGTCTCGTTCTGGATGGCTGGAACCGCCGCCAGGTCAAGGACATATCTGGTATAGCTTTTGCCCTTACCTATCGGCACTATGCCTCTTTCGCACAGAATAATATCCCGGTTGCCCTCAGCCGCAGCATATTCAGCAAAGGAGAGAAACTCTTCAATGCTGGCTCCAAAATGTCTCTTGAATAGAACAGGCTTGCCTTTCTTGGCTACCTGGGACAGTAAGTCCTGGTCGTACATGTTTCTGGCGCCTATCTGGATTATATCAACATACTCCGCTACCAGGTCAACCTGTGTCTCACCTCTGGTTTCAGTTATAACCGCCATCTCGAACCTCTTGCCAGCTTCGTGCAGCCATTCCAGAGCTTCCCTTGCCTCTTCCTGTGTCCCAGCCCCTAGTCCCTGAAAGGAGTGGACCGAGCTCCTGGGCTTGAATATACCTCCCCGGAGAATGTGGGCGCCAGCCTTCTTCACCCCCTCGGCGATTCTAAATAACTGCTCTTTGCTCTCTATAGCGCAAGGTCCGGCTATGAAAACCGGCTCGTCGCCACCTATGGCGACATTCCCGACTGTGATTACCCTGTCCTCGCTTACTGTTTCAGAGAGTTTAGCATATTCCCGGCTGATTAGCTTGTACGGAGTTTCAACCTGCAATACCTCCTTCACCCCAGGGAAAGTGGTCAGATGGGTAAAGTCTATTTTGCCCTCGTCGCCCACTATCCCGATAACACTCCGGTACTTGCCCTTGCTGAGATCGGCTCTCAGTCGGTACCTCTTCACCTCCTTCACCACGTTCTCTATTTCTTCTTGTGTGGCGTCACCCTTCATTACTATCACCTGGCATCCTCCTTTGGCTATTTACTGCTGGCTTTTGCGGAATACCCTGGCACTAATATCCACCGATAAATGAAGAACCCTCCCCGCTTGGGAGGGTTCTGTAAATTCCTTCGACCTTATAATTAACTATTCAACCGACTTTCACGCAACATCCCCCCAAGCGTACCCGGTACGCCCGATAGACGCGTAATACCAGTAATATCCTTGGGGAATGGTGCGGACTGACATATTCTGTATCCGTTCCTTCTTTTGAAGCGATTTTACCACAGGAAACGGAACCTGTCAACAATGGCGGTCGCCGTTAAACCAGTTTCAGCGGAAATGCTGGTTGTGATACACTGGATAGAGGTCAGCTGCTTTCAACAGCTAGTCTAAAGCGAGGTCAGTTAAAAATGCCGCTGGGGGACGAAAAACACAACATAATCTATTACGAGCTGATTAACGTTCTTGGTTCCGAGTATGTCTCGGATGACCGGGCGGTGCTGGAGGCCTACAGCCGTGAGTCACAGACGCCCAGTTTGCAGACGCGGGGTAGAGCCGAGTTTATCGTTTTGCCGGAGAGTACCGAGGACGTACAGCAGATAGTGAGGCTGGCCAGCCGCTACCGTTTTCCGTTCTCGGTGCTGGGCTCGGGGCTTTACTTTACCACTACGGCTGCGGTGAGACCGTATTGGTGCATGATTGACACCAAGCGGATGAACGGGCTGGAGATAGATGAGAAGAACATGTATGCCGTAGTTGAACCCTATGTTACTCATGCCCAGCTGCATGCCGAGGCGATGAAGCGGGGGCTGCATATGGGCACTCCGGAGGCTGGCTCCCAGTCGTCCAGCTTGGCCAATCATGTTGCCTTTGGCTTTCAGGGTACGGCCTATAGAACTGGTTTTGCTGCCCATAATGTCCTTGGTGTGGAGTGGGTGCTGCCCAGCGGGGATATTCTGAGGACCGGTTCGCTGGCTAATCCCGGTGCGGGTTACTACTGGGGTGATGGCCCGGGACCGGATAGCAGGGGTTTGCTCAAGGGTCTGGCCGGGCATATGGG
>CAZMZA010000050.1:0-9903 GCA_964570635.1 uncultured Dehalococcoidales bacterium | reverse complement strand
AAATATTCTCGAAAGCCTTGCGCAGAATCCACTTGCCCCACACCTGCCCGCTTTCGCTTCTAACCTTCAGCCCCACATCCAGATCTGTAGCTAAGGCCTTGAATTTCGGGTCCAAGAATGGAAGCCTGACTTCTAAACCCAGGCTCTTGGCCAGGTATATTGAAGAGAACCTCATATTAGCCCACAGCTCTTTTAGTGCTTTGTCCACCTGCTCTTTAACGAGTCCGAAGAGGAAGCTGTAGCCACCAAAAAGCTCGTCGCCCCCGTCTCCCGTCATGAATGTCGACAAACCCTGGTCTCTCCCTACTTTCAAGGCAACATAAATAGCCACATCATTGCGAATTTCCATCGGGTCGAAAGACTCCATAGTCCTGATTGCAGCTCGGATACCCTCGTCCAGTTCCTCGTTATCGAAATAGTGTACATAATGCTCCAGTTCCAAACGGCCGGCTACCAGCCTGGCATACTCAACATCCGGGGCCGGCGCACCACGAAGTGCTACCGTAATGCAACTCGGTCTGGTCCACTTTGAAGCAAGATAAGCAAGTATAGCTGTGTCCAGCCCTCCTGAGAGGAGAAGTCCGTCGGTCAGATTGCGCCTGACGCTCTTTTCGAGTGCCTGGACCAGAGTTCCGTAATCGAAAGCGGGTGATGCCAAAGGGCTAAAAGCTGACATTCAATCCTCCTTCACGGTTTCATGCCTGGTGTGTTTGCCGTTGCCGGCCTTGATTAGAACAGTCGGGAGTCCATTAACCGGGTGAGTGTAAACACAGTTGTCGGCTCCGTAGACCTCCTTGATGTTCTGCGAATTGATGACCTCCCTCGGTGTTCCCTGGGCATGGATCTGCCCGTTATTTATCAGGATTAATCGGTCACAGTACTGTGAGGCAAGGTTTAGGTCATGGAGAGCCGTCAGAACCGTCAGACTATTTTCCAGGCACAAGCCCCTAATCATGTCCAGGGTTTCGACTTGATAGCTGATATCCAGATTCGCTGTCGGCTCGTCCAAAAGGATTGATTTTGGCTCCTGAGCGAGGACACGAGCAATGACAATACGCTGTATCTCTCCGCCTGAAAGCTCACCTACCCTTCGTTCGGCGAGAGACTGGGTTGCCGTCCTCTCCATAGCTTGCCAGGTGATAGCCATATCCCTCACCCCTTCGTACTGAAGAAGGCCGAGGTGAGGGTTCCTGCCCATGAGGACTATCTCAAAGGCGGTAAACGTGCTAGGAAGGAGCGGCATTTGAGGGACTACGCCAAGCAAGCGGGCTAAATCCCCTCTGGATATCTGCGATATATCTCTGCCATCGAGGAATATCTGCCCTGAGGACGGCGAAATTACACGGCTCAGAGCCTTGATAATGGTCGACTTACCGGAGCCGTTTGGTCCGATGAGCCCCACCATCTCTCCCGGCATCACCTGAAAGGTCATATCTCTCACCACCAGATTACGACCATAGGCCAGACCGAGGTTTTGCACTTCCAGCTTAATCATTTTTTGTATCCTCAGAAGAAAACTGCCCTTTTCTTGCGCCGCAGTAAGTAAAGAAAGAAGGGTGCTCCACAAATCGCAGTGACTACCCCTATCGGTATCTCCATGGGTGCCAGAGCGGTACGTGCTACGAGGTCGGCAAGAATCAGGAAAATAGCACCGCTGAGGACGGACAGGGGTAATAGGAAACGGTAATCAGGTCCCCAAACCAGGCGCACGGCATGGGGTATGATAATACCCACGAATCCGATGATGCCGACGAAAGAAACAGCGGCAGCGGTAATCAGGGTAGCGGCAACAAGAAGGATGAGCTTGATTCTCTCGACATTGATTCCCAGCTGTTGAGCCTGCTCCTCGTCAAGCTGCATTACGTTAAGCGAACGAGCGTAAAGCAAAATGACGACTACCCCCAGCACCACATAGGGAAGAACCACCCTTACCTCCGACCAATCACTTAAAGAGAAACTGCCCATCAGCCAAAATACGATTCCGTGCATCTTCTCTCCACTGGTGATAATGAGATAGGAGACGATTGACCCCCAAAGGGCTCCTAAAGCCACACCAGCCAGGATAAGAGTGGTCACGGGCAGGGTCTTACCTACCCGGGCCAAACCATAAACGATAGCTACGCTAAATAGTGCGCCGGTGAAGGCGAGTAGAGGGATTATCCCGAACCCCATACCTTGCCAGTTGAGCGGCATGAGGAAGCCAGCGACTGCGCCCAGTGACGCTCCTTGAGCGACGCCGATAAGGTAAGGGTCGGCTAACGGGTTGCGGAACAGCCCCTGGTAAGTAGCCCCAGCTATGGCTAAGGCAGCGCCGACAAGACCGGCCAGAACGACTCTGGGCAAGCGTATTTCCAGAATTATGGTCTCCACAGTACTCGGCCAGGTAGGAGCCATGTCAATCAAAGGCAATTGCGAAAGCAGAACACGGCATGTGGTGAAGAATGGGATTTGAACGCTGCCAACAGTCGTGGCAAATGCCACCATCACCCCAACTCCAATCAAAAGCCCCAGAATCGCATAGACTCGGCGGCGCCAGTGAGGGAGACGGATGGGCACGGATTGCTCCATAAGAGAGGGTTTAAGTTGGTTCAAGGTCATAATCAAAAAATCCTTACTACCTCAAATTTCAGCCCTTCATTCCCCCTTAAGCAAGAGACGTTGGCAAGATATCTTCCGGCTGTGCTCACCGCTTCTTCCATCTCCTCAGGGGTGGGTCGCCGCCATGGGCTATCACCAACCGGCATGTAGGCATCTATCCGGTAGGGGATGTCCCGATTTACCCCGGCGATAAACCTAGCAACGTTCTCAATTTCTAAAAGGTCGATATATTCAGGAATGAAGATGCTCTCCGCCCTCAACCTTATGCTCGACTGGTTAAGCCGGACAAAGTTCCTCAGGGCTTTCTTATTGGATTTGCCAGTGTAATGGCGATGGAGACTATCGGTAACAGCCTTTATGCTGAATACCACCTCATCCATGTGCTCCAGGTCAACGAGTTTGAACCCGTTGGTCAGCAGAATGTTATAGCTTCCGAACTCCTGATGAATGGCCTCGGCTAGCCGCGGTAACCCGGGGTCAATGGCAGGCTCAGCACCCATGAAGGTGACTGTCCTTACCTCCAGCTTCCCCAAAATCTCCATAACATCGGCGAAACCCAAAAACCTTTGCTGTGTTTCGGCGATTTCCCTTTCTTCGTAGCGGATAGTATCTCTCGCCTCTTCCAGATGGCAATCGTAAATCTCTTTTAGACGCAAGCAAGCCCGGCAGCTCAAGTTACAGCCCCAGAAGTGCAGGTAGACGGTTTTAACTGTTGGCGCATAGGTTATATGATAAATATTCATCAGTCCTGCTTAAATAGTTCCGGGTGTATAAATTCAGCGAACTTCTCCAGCGCATCGACTATCCTGGGTCCAGGGCGGCCACACAGGTCAACGTCTATCTTATATACCCTCTGGTTAATACGGGCGTCCACATTCCTCAATCTCGGCTCGGTCTCCACATACTGAAAAGGTAAGTCCTCGCCTGAGCCCATGCCAACACCGGCGATTATCACTTCAGGATTCGCCTGAATAACTGCCTCTAAATTAATGTCCGCATAGCCAGTGAGCTCTCGGGCAATGTTTGTTCCACCCGCCATCCGAATTAGCTCATCGTGGCGGGTCCCTGAGCCGGGTGTCATTAATGGGTCATGCCAGGTGATGTAAAAAACCTTTGGTCTCTGCTCCTGAGGTAGACTATCTGTCTTGTCAGTTACTGCCTTAATTCTTTGCTGCATACCAGCTACCAATGCAGCAGCCTCTTCTTCTTTATCGGTAATCTCTCCAACCAGGGTGATAGATTCCAATACCTCACCAATGGTTTTTGGGTTTAAAGCAAAAACAGCCATCCCCCGCTCCTCAAGCAGTGGGATGATTCTCTTTTCATGGATTGAGGTGGCTAATATTAGGTCTGGGGAAAGGGCGACCACTTCCTCAATATTTGGCGTGCTAAAGCCACCTATGCTAGGTTTCTCTTGAACTTCGGGTGGGTAATTGCAGTAGTCTGTCACTCCCACCACTTTATCACCCAAACCCAAAGCAAACAGGATTTCGGTGTTACTTGGGGCAAGAGAAATAATCCTTTCCGGGATTTTATCAAACTTGACCACCCTGCCCAGTTGGTCTGTCACTTCAATTGGAAATGATGCCGCCTCCTCTGCCGGCGGTGTACAAGCCCCAATAAAACACACTACCACAACCAAAACCAGATAGAGCACCCCCAACCTCCACAGCTTGTTTTCCATTCTTTACACCTCCATAGAATTGGGTAAACAAAAACCTCACCTAGCGGTGAGGGTACATGAAATCCAATAAAATGTCCTACCCCTCCCCGCGGAGTGCTGTAGGATACTAAGGGGCTAGCGTTCTGGCTTTTGATGGCTTATCCACCAATCACAGTGGCGCGGCCGCGTCGGAGTTTCACCGACTTGCTCTCCAGTTAGGCCCTCACTCGCGTTTGGGCACCCCCGTTAACTATTCTTTTTCTAAAGGGTACAATAATCTGGATAGAAATGCAAGTATCTGGCGAAAATAGTCTAGTACTCCGAGCTTATAAGGAAAACACTGAAGTGGAGAGCATCACCATAGCCGTCAAAGTAACCAACAAGGGCGGAGCTACAGGCAGCCACGTAATCGAGCTTAAAATAGATGGCATAGTCAAAGAAGTGAGGGAAATAACCCTTGAGCCGGGGGTAAGCCAGATAATTAC
Organism: uncultured Dehalococcoidales bacterium; assembly: GCA_964570635.1. Classification (GTDB taxonomy): domain Bacteria; phylum Chloroflexota; class Dehalococcoidia; order Dehalococcoidales; family CAYYQY01; genus CAYYQY01. Next base: position 5,157 of record CAZMZA010000050.1, on the reverse strand, counting down.
CTTCACGCTGGAAGAAGTCAAGGCCGGCGAGCATAAAGTTGAAGTAGGGGGGGTAAGTGGCAGTATAAGCGTAGTGGCCCCCCCACCCCCGCCTCCACCCCCACCAACACCCCCAGTCCCTTCCAAGACGCCTGTTATCGCTGGAATCATAGCCGGAGTAGTCGCAGTAGTGGGATTATTTATTTTCTTCTGGGTTAAACGCCGTCGACGGAGGGCACACTAACCAAGATACCCAAAGCCTTGGCCGATTGCTTGACATGAAGACTATGGCGAAAGCAGCCTGTCTAACTCGGCCCGGTTGAAACCTACCACAACCTCATCGTCAACAGTGATTACGGGTACACCCATCTGTCCCGACTTCTGTATCATCTCCTTGGCTTTGTCCCTATCCCCAGCTACGTCATGTTCGAGGTAAGCAATACCTTTCTGCGAAAGATACTCCTTCGCCCGGTGGCAATAGGGTCAGGTGGGAGTGGTATAGATTACCACCTTTTTGTCGGCCATTTGTTCACCTCCCCACAATCCGGGTATAAACCTGCGCTTTTGGACTAATGACCCCGTTGGGGGCAGACATACCTGATATTTTCCACCAGTCACCCCAGGCAATCTGGTAGCCTGAATCCTACACTTGACTATGGAGGATGTCAAGGTTTCCTGTTAGGAGTGCCCTGGAAATGGTTTGTGCTATAATCCACCCACGGGAATATACCTCTAACGGGGGTGGCCAAGTTGAAGTTCAGCGACAAGGCTGAGATTCTAAAGCGCTCGTTCATTTTCTCCAGCTTGAATGACGAGGAACTCGGCGAACTGGCTGACCTTGCCACCGAGCATAATTTTATGTCAAACGAGTTCATCCTCTGGGATGGAGATGCCCCCGAATGGTTCTACATTGTTGCCGAAGGCAACGTGAAGATTGTTAAACATTCCTCTTTGGGGAAGGAATTTATTATCGCCTTTTTCGGTCCGGGCGAGATGTTTGGCGAGGTGGCTGTTTTTGAGAATAAGCCCTACCCCGCTTCGGCCCAGGCCGTAACCGAAACCAGAACAGTGGCCATTAAGAGAGAGGACTTCCTGTCTTTTCTGGCCAACCGCCCTCAGGTTGCTCTGAGGATTATTAATGTCCTGGGAGGGCGGCTCAGGGATGCCCAGGGCCGCCTCAGAGACCTTGCCGGAGAGAGAGTCGAGCAGCGCCTTGCCAGTATGCTGCTCATGCTCTCGGCAAAGCTGGGCACTACCCTCCCCTTCACCCGACAGGAAATCGCCGACATGGTGGGAACCACCATTGAGACGGCGATCCGAGTCATGAGCCACCTGAAGGACAGGGGAATTATTCGTACTGTTCGTGGTAAAGTGATTATCCTCGATGAGGAGAGACTCAGGCTACTGAGTGAAGGCCACCCGCGAATATAGCGCCCCAACTGGTGCAGTATCCCGGTGCCTCGCTTTATCCCCCGCAATCAATAACCCGTGGCGACTCCCCACTTATATGATTCAAATCATAGTCGGCAACTCCCACAAGCTGTACCATTTATTATAGAAGTTGAATCTAAATATCGGCGGGTAGAGGATGATACCAATGTATAGTAAGTGTCCGGGTCAGGATGGCAGAAATCTACGGGTGTCCCTGCACAAATGCCCAAACTGTGGCTATGAAGTCGAGATTTTCTCCGACGAAATAAAGGTAAGGTGCTATAAGTGCGGTAAGATGGTCTACCGCGAGAAGATTCCCTCCTGTATCGACTGGTGCGCTTCTGCCCGTCAGTGCCTTGGGGAGGAGAGGTGGCAGGAAATGAAGGGCGCGGGCTAGCAGAACCCGTCCTCTCGAAAACCATCAAGGAGATGTAGCATGGTAACAAAAGTATTAAGAAAAATTGTCAAGATTGATGAAGAGAAATGCGACGGCTGCGGCGCCTGTGCTTTGGCCTGTGCCGAAGGAGCGCTGCAGATTGTCGAGGGCAAGGCGAAACTCATTAGCGAGACATACTGTGACGGCCTCGCCGCCTGCTTGGGCGAATGCCCTCAAGACGCCATCACCATCGAGGAGCGGGTTGCCGATGAGTTTGATGAGGAAGCAGTGAAGCACCATCTGGAGGAAAGAGAGCCGGCCGAGAAAGAGCTTCCCTGCGGCTGTCCCTCGACCACAATTACCCAGTTTGAGAGACACGAGACGCCAGCGGCTTCTCCAAGAGAGACGATAAGCCAGCCTTCAATGCTCGCCCACTGGCCGGTCCAGCTAAGCCTTGTCCCACCGACAGCGCCTTTTCTTCAAGGGGCTGACCTGATACTGGCTGCAGACTGTGTCCCCTTTGCCTATGCCGGCTTTCACCAGGACTTCTTGAGGAACCACAGCCTGTTAGTAGCCTGTCCCAAGCTGGATGACTTCCAGGCCCACCTGAAGAAGCTAACCGATATTCTGAGCCATTCATCGGTGAAGAGCCTTACCGTAGTGCACATGGAGGTGCCCTGTTGCTCTGGTTTGACTTTTATGGTAAAACAAGCAATGCAGTTAGCTGGCAAAGATATACCCTTCAAAGAGGTAACTATCGGGACTAATGGTAAACTTAAGTCCTGAATCCCGGAAAGGTCTTAGGCAAATAGTCCTGGCGAGGAGGCAGAAATGAATCTACAGGCTCTACACAAGTTAAGTTACGGTCTGTACGTAGTATGCTCAAGAAAGGGGGAGAGGCTTAACGGACAAATTGCCAATACCGTGTTCCAGATAACTTCCGAACCACCGACCATTGCCGTAAGCATCAACAAAACCAATCTGACCCACGAGTTTATCAAAGAGAGCAAAGTCTTTACCGCTTCTATTCTTCGCCGGGACACGCCCCTCTCTTTCATCGGTCACTTTGGCTTCAAGTCAGGCAGGGACATAGACAAACTCGAGGGCATCGGCTATAAGACAGGCAAGACACAAGCCCCCGTGGTCACTGATAACGCCGTCGCCTATCTAGAGGCCCAGGTAACTCAGGAATTAGACGTTGGGACCCACACTATTTTTATAGGAGAGGTTATAGACGCCGAAGTCATCAGCGAAGAAGAAGTCATGACCTATGCCTATTATCATGAGGTCAAACGGGGCGGCACTCCCAAGACTGCCCCCAGCTACATCGGGGAGGAGAAAGAGGAGAAAGCGGTGGTCCCCGGGGCACCAAAGTATAAATGTACTGTCTGCAACTATATCTATGACCCTGAGCTGGGAGACCCCGACGGTGGCATTAAACCGGGAACGCCATTTGAAGAGCTACCCGATGACTGGGTATGCCCCGTCTGCGGCGCGGGTAAGAGCGATTTTGAAAGGATAGAGTAAAGCTAAGGAGGTCAGTCATGCAATTCAAGGACATACTGAAAGGTGTGGAGTCTGAGGGAAAGGAGAAGCATGTCCCGGTAATTGAAATTGGCAAGGGTAAAGGAGAAGGCGGAGCCGACATTGTCCAGGTGGTGGTGGGCAAAGAAACACCGCACCCCAACACGGTGGAGCATCACATCGTCTGGGTTGAGCTATTCGGGGTGAAGAAGGACGGACAGGTGATAAATCTCGGTCAGGCTACTTTTGCCCCTGCCTTCACCGACCCGATTGCCAGATTTCAGGCGCCGGTGGCAGAATTCAAAGCCTTCTGCGCTCTGGCCTACTGTAACATACACGGCGTATGGGAAAACTGCCTGGAAGTTTGAGAGCAGCACCGACCCTAGCGCCAATGCCATGCCTGATTATATGGTCGCTGCCTTCCGAGCATTACTTCCCGGTAGCTGCCTCGCTTTCCAGATAAGCCGTCATCTTAGGCGCAACCAGTGGGGCTACCCGGGGCAGCATTGGTGGCATGATACTGGCCATAACCTCAGAGAGCATCGCGGGCAGCATGGCTTCCATGGCCGGCGGCATGTTAGGTATGGCTTCCTTCATCAGCTCAACAGCCCGGGGCATCAGTGCCGGCAGCATGGATGGTAAGAGCCGCGGCATCAAGACGGGAATCATCCTCTCCATCAGCGAGAGCATGGGCTGACGCAGAAATGCCGGCATTCCCTTTATCATTCCCATCATGGCCTTCATTACGCCCGGCATGGCAGCCATCATCTCCGGCATCATCCGAGCCATCATCTCGCTCATACCGTCAACAGTCATAATATCAATCGCAGTGCCAAAAACGTCCCAGGCGTCAAGGACAGTATGCGTTGGGTCAACCACTTCATAGCCAAGGGCTTCGACAACAATGTCGGAGAAATCAAGGACACGCACCGGTGATTTCCCGACCCTTGCGCCGGTACGAAGCTGAACTTCACAGCAAGGGCAGGTAGTAATCAGGATGTCAGCCTCAGCTTCCTCCGCCTCCCTCATGCGGAGAATACCAATGGCATCGGCCGCCGGTGGGCGTCCGACACGGCTGAGCACACTACCACAGCAGAGCCCATTTTCACGGTTGTGTTCCATCTCGACCAGCTCAACACCAGGTATGGCACGGAGAACCTCACGTGGCGGCTCATAAATCCCACCGTGCCGCCCGATGTGGCAGGGGTCATGGTAGGTAAGCCGACCGCCATCCTTCGGGGTCTGCTTGAACTTAATTTTGCCCTCTCGTACCAGGTCAGCGGTGACCTCGGTAATATTCCTCACCCTGACGTTGTAGTCCAAACCCAGCTTTTTCGCCCACTCGCGGTAGTAGTGATTCAAAGTAACCCAGCAACCAGGGCACGAGGCTATTATCTCCCGGACACCGCGTTTATTGAGTTCGGTTATGTTATGCTCCACAGCCCTAGCGAACAAGTCCCACTTACCAGCAGCGTAAAAGGGAATACCGCAGCAGGCTTCGTCTTTCCCCAGGTAGGTGAAGTCGATGCCACCTTCCTTAAGAATATGAACTGCATTTTGAGCGATATCATTCTCAACAAATGAGGCGGTGCAGCCTGCCCAGTAGGCCACTTCACCCTTCTCCAGAGGCTTAACGTCATCAGGTAGCCATTTATCCCTTTCCTCACGCGCCCCGGCCCAGATATTTAAATGCCGGACAAAGCTCGAGCCCATCATTTCAAAGCCGGGGAAGGTATGGTATCCTTTCTCCTGAATCACCAGACCGCGCATCTGGTCCCACATCTGCTGGATTGGAATCTGCACCTGGCAGACCTGATTACAGCGCTGGCAGGTAGTGCAGAGCAGGA
>CAZMZA010000049.1:8526-9965 GCA_964570635.1 uncultured Dehalococcoidales bacterium | reverse complement strand
GGATTCTATCCGCCTCCCCCAGCTTGGTCTTCCTGATAATGATGGCTTCCGTCTGAAAATTACGCGGCTTGGACATTTTTACATACTAGCGACGTTGGGGGGCTAAAATTCCTGCCTTCCCTCAAGGGCGCGGGTCAGGGTAACGTCGTCGGCGTATTCCAGTTCGGTGCCGAAGGGCAGTCCCTGGGCGAGGCGGGTAACCTTGATGCCCAGGGGCGAAATGAGGCGGCTGAGATACATGGCGGTGGCTTCGCCTTCAAGATTGGCGTTGGTAGCCATGATGACCTCTCCTACCGAGCCGTCCTGCAGCCGGTTCATAAGCTCTTTGATTCTCACGTTGTCGGCTCCCACCCCTTCGGTGGGTGAGATAGCGCCGTGGAGCACGTGGTACAGTCCGCTATAAATCCCGGTGTGCTCCAGAGCCAGGATGTCCTGAGGCTGCTCCACAATACAAATCTTGGAATGGTCTCGCTGCTCGCTGTCACAGATGGTACAGGGGTCGGAATCGGTAATATTGAGACAAACAGAGCATAGCTTGGTCTTCTGCCTTACCGATAGTACGGCTTCAGCCAGCTGTCTGGCCTGCTCTTCAGGAGCACGCAAAAGGTAGTAGGCGAGCCGCTGGGCACTCTTGGGCCCGATACCGGGTAATCGGTTAAGCTCCTGGATGAGCTTTGATACCGCTCCAGCAGCAAGTACGGGGTCCTGATTCAATTTAGGCCTCCTATGGCATGAGCCCTGGAATATTAAGCCCCCCGGTCAGTCCCTCCAAACGCTCGGCAGCCACGTCCTGCGATTTGGCAATGGCTTCGTTCACTGCCGTCAAGACCAAATCCTCTAAAAGCTCAGCATCGTCGGGGTTTATTACCTCGGGTGATATCTTGACCGCCTGTACTTTCTGCTGACCGTTGATGGTCACTGTAACCGCGCCCCCGCCTGAGCTGACCTCCAAGGTAACACTACCCAGCTCCTCCTGAGCCTTGACCAGCTTTGACTGAAGCTCCTTTGCCTGACGTAAGAACTTGTTCATTCTTCCTCCACACTGGTAACTTGGGCACCCATTTTCAGTGCTGCCCGCAGCAGGTGATTATCCTCTGGTCTGTGAACACAGCGTACCCGGCAGGCACGCCCCAGGAACCCACTTATGATTTTCTCGGCCACCTTCTGGTTTTCAGTCTTCTCTATCTGGTCCTTATAAAAGTCATATTTGGAAGCCAGAATAACCGTATCGCCGTCAATAGCTACCGGTTTGACGTCGGCACTTCTAAGAATGGCTACGGCGGCGGTCTTCCTGATATCTGCCGGGGCCTCATCAAAAATCCGCTTCCAGTTCAGCCTAAGCCTTTCCACCTCGCTATCGGGTTCGGCACCGACAGCCGCCTCCGGCACAACGGTCGGCTCAAATTCAGCCACCGGCTGTTCAGGCTCGCTGGCAGCAA
>CAZMZA010000049.1:0-8426 GCA_964570635.1 uncultured Dehalococcoidales bacterium | reverse complement strand
CCGCTTCAGGTACCGCCTCCGGTACAGTGGTCGGCTCGGATTCAGCTACCGGCTGTTCCGGCTCGCTGGCAGCAACCGCTTCAGGTACCGCCTCCGGTACAGTGGTCGGCTCGGATTCAGCTACCGGCTGACGGAATTCATGTTCAGCCTGACCTACCGGGCTTTCCTTCCCCTCAGGCACAGGCAGGACACAGTCAACCAGCGCCAGCTCCAGGGGTAAGGTAGAGTAGCTATCAAAGCCAAGCTCAAGCTCCCCGAAGAGCTTGACCGCCTTCAATATCTGAGGCAGGGAAGCCTTGGCCGCCAAGTCCTTCAGTTCAGCGATATCCTCTTCAGTGAAGTCTAAAGCCTCGTCGGTGCCAGTCTTTATGAGCAGCAACCCTCTCAGATATTCCACCAGTTCCCGATTGAACTGCTTTAAGTCGAGGCCGTCACTATTGACACTGCTTATCGTCCTCATGCCGGCGGAAACGTCGTTGTTTATCAGGTGCTTTACCAGCTCTTTGACCCGCCAGTCGCCAGTGATGCCCAGGACTGCCTTAATCTGATGGAGTTCAACCTCGGAGCCGTAATAAGTGGCCAGTTGCTGCAGCAGGTTCTCGGCATCCCGCAGGCTACCGGTGGCACTCCTGGCAATAAGCTGCAAACCCTCCGGCTCTATGTGAATGTTCTCCGCATTGCAAATCCGAGCCAGCTTTGCCACCACGTCTTCCTGGGAGATACGCCGAAAATCGAAGCGCTGACACCGGGATAGAATCGTCGGCAGCACCTTGTGGGCTTCGGTAGTCGCCAGAACGAAAATAACGTGTGGCGGTGGCTCCTCCAGGGTCTTGAGCAGAGCATTGGAGGCCTCCTTGGTGAGCATATGGACCTCGTCTATAATATAGACCTTGTAACGAGCCTGGCTGGGAGCATAGTTCACCCTCTCGCGGAGGTCCCGTATTTCGTCAATGCCCCGATTGCTGGCAGCATCAATCTCTATCACATCCAGAGCCGCGCCCTCTGTCAGTGCCTGGCACATGCCACAGGTGTTGCACGGCTCGCCCCTGCCATCACCGGTAAGACAGTTTACCGCCTTGGCCAGAATACGTCCGGTGCTGGTCTTGCCGGTACCCCGTGGACCGCAAAAGAGGTAGGCGTGAGATACCCGACCACTGTTCAGGGCGTTAAGCAGTGTCCGTGTTACTGGCTCCTGTCCGACCACCTCGGCCAGGGTCTGAGGACGCCACCTGCGATAGAAAACCTGGGAAGCCATCTTTCTGGCTTCTATTATACTCTATATCGCCGAGTTTCCAAAGAGGGTTTATGGTCTGATTTTGGCGGTGAGGAGCGTCACCAATAATAAGCCGGGAACACGAAAGCATAGTTAAATATGCAGCGGTGAAGAGGTTCACTGTAGAGAAACTACATGAGGTTTTACTTACTAACAGGCTCTCCGCAGCCCCGGAGCTACAGAGAGCCTGAATCAATCACTCACCAGCCGACAAGAACCTTTAAGACTTCTTCTTTCTTCCTGCTCAGGTTCGATTGTTCCCGTTCTGACTATAGTAGCGACGGTATGTCCTTCCCCACATCGTCGATGTTTCTGAGCTTGCTCTCTATCTCCTTCTGTCTCCTCTCGAACTCGGGCATGAAGATGGTGGCTCTATCATAGTAGTCTCTGACCTTCTGTACATCGCTAAGTCCGGAGAGGACTACCGTAACATCAAGGACGCCTCTTTCCCTGGGGTAGTCACCATTTCTGATGGTGGCTCCGCTAGCCATACTCCTCATGTACTCTCCCAGCTCCTTCACCAAGTCCATATTCATTTCCTTGGCTGGTGCTGACAGGAGATACAACGCCCTCTCGGCATCCAGGGGGTTGCAGCTAAGCGACAGCTCACTGATGGCCTCGTCCATCGCCTGGATTCCCTTGTGAATCTCAGTGCTCTTACTCCTGAAATCAGACTTCCGCAAAAAGGGAACCTTGTTGAACAGTGGCATCTGCGACCTGCCGCAGCCTATTACTGTCCAGCCGATAAGAGTCTGTATTATATCCCCGGCATCAAGAAGTTTGGCTCCAATATGCTTGGCCTTTTTCTCTTCGCCAGCGCAAAGCAAGTCGTAGAATGGCTCAACTATTAGCTCGTTAATCTTGGATAAGTTGTTCTTGAGTGAGAAGTCCTTCCTAACATACCTCTGGTTGTCAACCAGAATCACGGCATCAGCCACCGAATAAGCAGATTTGAGACAGGTAGCCGTGTTATAGATGGTTCTCTCCTCCGTCGTCTCTTCGTGCTCAAAAGGCAGAACAATAAGGTCGTATACCGGTTTGTCCACGTAGCGCTCTTTTATGACTTTGGTCATTATTGGTAGTGAACCTGAGCCGGTGCCGCCGCCGGAACTGGCTATCAGCAGGAAAGCGTCCGACTCATAGAATCGCTTGGCCGTTCTTATGGCATCGATGACTTTGTCGGCATCTTCCCTGGCCACCTCGGCACCCAGTTCATTTATTTTGCCTACGCCGTGACCGCCGGTCTTCCTGCCCCCGATAAGGATTCTATTCTGATAACTAGTCCCGATGCTGGACAGCCCGCTCAAATCGGCGGCATCCGTATTCACCGCGAAAGCGCCAGTAACTATCTCAATGCCACGGCTGCTCCGTGCTCTCGAACTTGCTCTGGCAAATTCGTCAGCGACTCTGCCACCGCACTGCCCCAGACCTATAACTACTAACTTCATTTCTCACCTCGATTTTACAGTTTGCCTATCTCAGGCAAAGGTATCTTTCCAATTTTAGGCATAAATATACCATAATGTCAACTCCACCCCAACAATTGTCAACCGTCCGCCCAGGATGCGTCCTGCCCTCCATCAAATCAGTAACCGCAGCGTCCACTCTGTCTAGAGCCCTTTACCGGCAACATAGGCGACAAGGTCAGCCAAGCGACAGCTATAGCCCCACTCGTTATCATACCAGGCAAGAACTTTCACCATATTGCCAGCAATGACCATAGTACTCGGGGCGTCAAAAATAGAGCTGGCCGGATTGCCCTTAAAGTCCATACTGACCAGCTCTTCCTGGCAGTACTCCAGAATCCCGGTCAAAGGTCCCTCGGCAGCCACCCGGAAAGCCTCGTTTACCTGCTCAACGGTAACCTCCCGATCCAGGTCAGCAACAAAGTCGACAACGGAGACAGTGGCTACCGGGACCCTGAAGGCTAACCCGTGAAGCCTGCCCTGGAGTTCAGGGATAACCAGAGCTACTGCCCTGGCAGCGCCAGTGGTGGTGGGGACAATGTTCATTGCTGCTGTTCGAGCCCGGCGCAGGTCACGATGATACATATCCAGAATCCTCTGGTCATTGGTATAGGCGTGGATGGTAGTCATAAATCCTTTGCTTACCCCAAAGCTTTGATGCAGCACTTTGACCACCGGAGCAATACAGTTGGTAGTGCACGAGGCATTGGATATGACTTTATGCCGGCTCGGCTCATACCTGTCTTCGTTCACACCAAGGACGATGGTAATATCTTCATTGTGGGCCGGCGCTGAAATGAGCACCTTCCTGGCACCACCCTGTAGATGAGCCGCCGCCTTGGTGGCATCGGTAAACAGCCCGGTCGACTCTATCACCACGTCTACCCCGTAGTCCCGCCACGGGATTTTACCCAGGTCACGCTCCGAGAGCACTTTCACCTCTTTATCATCAACCATGATGGAACCCTCACCGACTTCCACCCTGCCGGGATAGCGACCATAACTGGTGTCCCACTTCAAGAGATGAGCGTTGGTTGCGGCATCGGTGAGGTCGTTGACAGCTACCACCTCCAGTTCACCCCCGTAGTACTGGTTCACTGCCCTGAGCGTCAGTCTGCCTATACGCCCAAAGCCGTTGATTCCGATTCTGGTTGCCATCCGCATACCTCCTCAGTATTATACCTTAACCATGTCAGGCAGCCTGATAGAATATAGTACCTCCCCGGCTAGACTTTTGTACCACCCCCTCAGAACTCATTAACTCAAGGTAGGCCAAGGTTTTATCCAGCACCAGGGTTTTTTGCCACGGACCCAAATCCTGAAAGCTAACCGCGGTCGTATTTGACATCCAGGTTATCTCGGTAGATATCTGGTAGGCGGTCTTGGCTTCGACCTTAATCGTCTCCAGAATTTCTGAGCCTCTTTGTCTGTGGTTCTGGATAATCTCCTCAATCCTCTTTCCCAAACTGGTAAAGGGCTGCCCGTGACCGGGCAGAATAAGGCTGACCTTGAGCTTCTTCATTTCATCGAGGGACTTAAAGTAGTCTCCCAGAGGATTGGGGCTGGAATCGGAATCCATACTAATAGCCGTAGTCGTATCAGGCAGGACATGGTCTCCGGTGATCAGAATCTCCCGGGTCGCCTCAAAGAGGCAGATATGTCCCGGGGAGTGTCCCGGTGTCCATAGCACGCTGAAACTGAAGGAGCCGGCGGAGATTGTTTCACCGCCACGGAGAGTGGTGTCGGGCAAAGTAGGGGGGGTAAACTCTATCATTTCCGGCTGCTTGGCTCGGAACTCGGATAGTACTTGAGACACCATGTCAGCAGGCACCCCGTTAAGGTACGCCCGCTCTACCCCCCGCTGGATAAGCTTACTTATATCGCTATAGCTTGGTATGACCAGTTCTTTCTCCAGGTAGTGCAGGGCAATTTGGGCTTGGGAGAGCTCCCTTAACCTACCGGCCAGACCATAGTGGTCGGGGTGGGTATGAGTACCTACTATCTGGGAGATATCTTCGACACGAACGCCAATCTCGTCAAGCTGCTTTTTCAGCGAACCGAGTGACTCTTCATTATCCCAACCGGTATCAATGAGGAGGTGCCCGTCATCTCCGCGAACCAGAAAGGCGCTGACAAAGCCCAGAGGGTTATTGGGCAGAGGTAGCTCTAAGCGGTAAAAATCGGGCATAATCTCGTTCATCTCTCCTCCTTCAGGTTGTAGAACGCCCGCATCCCGGGGAAGGTGGCACTTTGCCCCAGTTCCTCCTCTATCCTCAAGAGACGGTTATACTTGGCAGTACGCTCCGAACGGCAGGGGGCGCCGGCTTTAATCAAGCCCGCACTCAGACCGACCGCCAGGTCAGCTATAGTGGTATCCTCGGTTTCACCCGAGCGGTGGCTCACTATCGCCGTCCAGCCTGCCTCCTGTGCCATCTTAACGGCAGCAACTGTTTCGGTAAGTGTACCAATCTGGTTCGGTTTGATAAGGATTGAATTGGATGCTCCGAGCTTTATCCCCCGTCCGAGGCGCTCGACGCTGGTTACATAGAGGTCATCGCCTACCAGCTGGACTTTAGCCCCCAGCTTTTCAGTCAGTAGCTGCCAGCCTTCCCAGTCATCCTCAGCCATTCCATCCTCAATACTGATAAGCGGGTAACTTGATGCCCAGCGGGCATAATAATCAACCATCTCGCTGGCACTCAAAGAAGCGTCCTCCCGGGACAGGACGTACTGTCCACCCTCGTAGAATTCGCTGGCTGCCGGGTCCAGCGCAATAAAGCAGTCCTTACCCGGCTTATAGCCGGCGCCTTCAATCGCCGACAGGACTGCCTCTAATGCCTGCCGGTTGGATAATCCGGGCGGAGCATAACCACCCTCATCACCCACGTTGGTGTTCAGCCCCTGTTTCTGAAGCACCCCCTTCAGGGAACGGTAGACCTCAGCCCCCATCTGCAGGGCATGCCGGAAGCTGTCAGCCCCAGCGGGTACCACCATGAACTCCTGAAAGTCTGTTGAGTTGGCGGCATGCTTGCCCCCGTTAAGGATGTTCATCATCGGCACCGGCAGACTGTAACTGCTCGCCCTTCCCAGGTAGCGGTAGAGAGGCACACCCTCCAGATTAGCCGCAGCGTGGGCTACAGCCAGTGATACCCCCAGAATGGCATTAGCCCCGAGACGGGATTTGTTGGTCGTGCCGTCAAGCTCTACCAGCTTGCGGTCGATGGCGGCCTGGTCGTTCACCGGCAGGCCGATTATAGCCGGGGCAATTTGCTCACTGACACTGCTTACCGCCTTGAGCACCCCCAGCCCGTTAAACCTCGAGCTATCCCCATCCCGAAGCTCCACCGCCTCATACTTACCAGTGCTGGCTCCGGAGGGTACAGCCGCCCAGCCAGTGGCACCGCCAGTTACCCCGACCACAACCTCCAGTGTCGGGTTACCTCTGGAATCGAGGATTTCCCTGGCTTTAACCTTCTCAATCGTTGACATTTTCTCTCACTTGGAGTTGATTAGCCGGCTACTCTATGGCCAGACTAAGGGCTTTATCCACGGCTTCGACGGCGCTCTGTGCCAGGACAATTGAGTCATCCTGCTGACCATTCTGGGATAGTGACCAGGTGTTGAGACCGATAACCGGTATGCCACTCTGCAAAGCGTGGCTTATCTCAGAGAGGGTACCGTAGCTGCCGCCAACGGTGATGACTGCCTGGGCCGACTTTACCACCGCCACGTTCCGGGCATAGCCGATTCCGGTAACGATGGGAATCTGTACGTAGGAGTTGGCTGCGTGCCGGCTGTCTCCGGGTAGGATGCCGATAGTCAGCCCGCCCTCAGAGCTAGCCCCCCGGCAGGCGGCCTCCATAACCCCACTCAAGCCACCGCAGACCAAAACAACACCCCGCCTGGCTAACTCACGACCTACCTCCTCAGCCAGACGGGCTTCCTGTGACGAACACTGACTGCCGCCAATAACGGCAACAAATTTTCGCTTGTTTTCTGTCATCAATTGGACGCTCCGTGCAAAATAGGTACAGGGATTATAGCACAGAGCTAAGTATTAGCAAAGGAGACCAGTTACGAGATTATATACTAACCCACCCCCTTACTAAGGGGACACAGGGGACGGGGGTAAACAGCTAATTATACCTGTTCATAGCCGCTGTCAGACCTTCGCTAAGGAGACAGTGGAGCGCCTCACTGACCCTGGGTATCACTGTAACCATGACCACCCTCTGGTCAGGTAGGAAATCACTGAGCACGTAGTCTATAATATCAGCCTCGCTTAACTGGGTGGAGCCTTCGGTCACGGTCGGTCGCCCGATACCTACCCGAAGACGAAGGAAATCTTCACTACCCAGAGAGGAGACAATAGACTCTATCCCCTTATGCCCACCGGAGCCACCATCCTGGCGGATGCGGATTTTGCCCACGGAGAGGTCAAGGTCGTCATGAATGACCACCAGGTCATCGGGGCCAACGCCAAACTTCCTCACCAGACGGCTAACTGACTCCCCGCTCAGGTTCATATAGGTCTGGGGCTTGGCCAGCACTACCCTGGTACCGGCTATCTCGCCACCGCCAGTCCGGGCTCCAGCCTGCTTTTTGTCAAACCGTATGCCCTGCGTCCTGGCAAAATGGCCGAGGCACATGAAGCCTATATTATGGCGGTTACTGGCATAACCCCGCCCCGGATTACCCAAGCCGACAATTAACTTCATGTCTTCTCTTCCAGGAAACGGACGAATTCCTCTTCATTGAGCTGTCTAATACCCAGAGCCTGGGCACGGGCCAGCTTGGAGCCGGGGTCAGCGCCGACCACCACGCAGGTAGTCTTTTGGGTAACACTGTCTTTAGTCGTGCCGCCAAGGGCTTTTATCCTCGCCTCCGCCTCCTGCCTGGTGAAGGCTTCCAGCCTGCCGGTAACGACGAACTCCTGCCCGACCAGAGGTAGCTCCTCGGGTACAGCCACCTCCTCTTCCAGCCTGACTCCCGCCTTTCTCAACCGCTCAATAATACGGCGATTATCCTCCTGCCTGAAGAAGGTGATTATACTATCGGCAATCTTGGGTCCGACGGTGGCGACGGACAACAGCTCCTCTCGGGAGGCACCAGCCAGTCTATCTATACTGCCGAAGTGCCTGGCCAGCAGCTCAGCCATCTCCCCGCCGACATGGCGTATGCCCAGGGCAAAGACGACTCTCGGTAGCGGAGTGTCTTTACTTTTCTCAATAGCTTTGAGCATATTGCTTACGCTCTTTTCCGCCATCTTCTCGAGCTTTAACAGCTCGCTCCTCTTCTCCTCAAGGTAATAAAGGTCAGAGACATCCTTGACCAGCCTCTCCCTTAGCAACACAGCACTGAGTGCCTCGCCAATGCCCCTGATATCCATACCACCGCGAGAGACAAAGTGCTCCAGCCGCTCCTGAACCTGGGCGGGACAGGCGGCATTGGAACAGTAGTACATGACTTCCCCTTCAGGCTTGACCACCTCCGCCCCGCATACCGGGCATGCCGGGCGCTGCTTCTCTCTATCGAATATACTCTCCAGGAGGTTGTATTCATTTTCCTGCCCGGTGCGCCTGCTTTTGATTGGCCCCACGACCTCGGGTATCACCTCACCCGCTCGCTGGACGTAAACCCAGTCGCCGACGCGGATGTCCTTGCGCCTGATGTCATCTTCATTGTGC
>CAZMZA010000048.1:0-10142 GCA_964570635.1 uncultured Dehalococcoidales bacterium | reverse complement strand
GCCAGGGCAGCCCTCCTTGACCAGATAACGGCCTTGAGGATGGCAGAGTTAGACCCTGCCAATATGCCTGGAGACATCGATACACTTCTCACAAGGGTTACGGCCGCCGTTGCCTTAGCCTCTGTTTGCACTGAGCTTAGACTGGCAGAGCTGGACCCTGCTAATATCCCCGCTGATACAGACCCTCGTGTGATGGGCAGGGCGCAGATAAAGGAAGTCTCCATCACTTCAGCAGCTAATGCAGGAGATATCCTTGTAGCAACCATCACTACTCAGGCTTGCCAGATTGAATCTATAATAATTCATGCTGACGCTGCCCAGACAGCGGATATGACCAGCTGTGGTGTTTTTGGTGGTGCTGGTAAGGTCATAACATTCATATCAGCTGCTGATGCCATTCAAGCGAATCTTAACGCTGCCGATAAACAAGTGGCCTGGGAAGGTGTAGTAAGGCTGGCGGCTACCAAAACCATAGTGATTTCACTGGCGGGCACCGGTGCTACAGCGGTAGACCTGACAATAGTGATTAAGTATAGAGCATGCACAAGCGGGGGCTACCTAGCATGATAAGCATAAACGGAGTGGGCTTAAAAGAATTTAAGCAGGGAGTTATAGACAAACAGGCACTGAGCGCTGCCAGCGAGACGGTGGCGAAGGGAATTTATGACGCCACCACTTTGAGCGCGGTAGACGCCGATCTTGCCGCCGCCAATATCAAGCTGGGTACAACCATCTTTGGCTTTCTCGGGGCGCTTGCACCAGGTGGCGTTGAGACCTACGAGAAATACTACAGTGGAAACCTCGCCCCTGGAGCCAACTATACTCCCACAGACCCTGGCATATTTAGTAATTGCGGGGGGATAAGGGGCACCCCCGAATACTACTCCACCGGAGCTGGGGTTTGGTATTCACCCTATAACCAGACGGTCCATGAGGCGGGAATGGGCATTGGTGACGGCTCAAATTATCACCTTCACAATTACCATGGCAGTAACACCTATGAGCAATGCTTGTTTAGACACCACTTTTCAACAGGCGCCTATGAAAGAAATAGCGACGCGCAATTGGTCGCCGGTGCCTCCTATATTCCCTCCGATGAAGGCTATTTCGTCCAAGGAGCAGAGGACGTATTAGTCGAGCTCCAAGGGAACATGACTGTTACTGGATGGCAGTGTTGGAGAGAAGCTCAAAGAGCAGTGACCATTGCATCAATGTGCTGCGGTATAGGTGATGGGACAAACCTGCGAGTTAATAATACTGCCGGAGGCGCTCGCCGATATGTGCTGATGAGAGCGATAATGTCTTAGGGGGGAACAAGATGATAACCAAAGCCGCCAAAGAAACCAGAATAGCCCGTTACAAGGACGACGTAAAACGAAAGATGTCAAAAATGATAGCTGACACTGCAAAGGCGGGTTTCAAAGACCTGAAAACGGACAAGGGCAAACCAATGTATACTCTCAACGGTGAAATAATCCTTGAGAGAGACTGGTGGCCTGATGGCCGTCTAAAGGGAGTGGTATCAGTCCATCCGGACGCACTGGCAGCCATGCTCCCAGAATTGAAAAATGACATTGACGACAAGATGGGGTATAAGAAATATCTCGACAAGTGGAGGTCAGACGGGGTAGAGGACATATTCGAGGGGGTGGCTGACCCGACCCCTGATGAGTATGAATTATCTGCTGCCGAGGAGTTGGCTACACTGGATATTGGCTCAATGAGCGACTATGAGGCGAAGCAGAAGCTCATAGCACTCCAGGCAAAGGCAAGAATGGGGACATAAAATTTCGCAGGGTGCCAGGTAAGTGTGAGTGAAGTGGCAGAGCAAAATGTGACACTACAACCCGGCGAGAGCAAGGTCATTGGCTTCGAGACTGTGCCTAACGAGGCTAAGACGTACCAGGTTTCAGTAAACGGTCTGACCGGCAGCTTTGTGGCTACATCGCCAATTCCCCAGAAGCCTGATTATTTAAACGGAGCACTAGCAGGAGATATCCTCTACTTTAGTGGTGATGGGGCATGGTACTGGTCAACGACTAGAAACTGGTATTACAACACGAGGTCATTAGCTCAATTCCCCATCAAGAACACTGGCAGTCTTAGATGCCCTGTGGGTATAGACTTTATGGGAATTCACGAAGGGATATGGCTTGACCCCGGGCAAACCGTAAATTGGGAGATTGCTGTCCTGGCATTAGAGGGAACAAACACCTATCCCTACCAGATATGGGTACAAGACCCTGAAACCGGTATTGAATATGTTGTTGAGGAAGGAAGTTTGACAATCACTGGAATATACCTTTGAGGTAAGGTAAATAAATGGCTGAGCAAAGTGTAACTTTACAACCCGGCGAGAGCAAGGTGATTACCTTCGAGGCCACCCCACATGAGGCCAGGACATATCAGGTGTCAGTGGATAGCTTGGCGGGGAGCTTCAGTGCGAGGGCTGTGCCCAACATTGAACTTATCAGCCTCACTTGGGATGCTGAACCTCCGTTTGATACTGGGTCACAGCATTATCTCACAGTCACCATGCGCAATCTGGCTCCAGCCAGGTTCACCTATCAGTTACAATCCTACCTGAATAATGAACAGAAATGGGGCACAAGTATAACACTGGAAGCAAATCAAGAAGCTACTATTGTCTCACCAGCGCCATTCTACTTTACCGCTGAGGGAACATACACCATCAGGATAGAGGCGCTCTACAACGGTCAGCTTCTTGATGAGATAAGCTCAGCGGTTGCTGTTAGTGCACCAGTAGTTCCACCTTTCATCAATGGGCAAGTTCTAATAGGATACGTGCTAATAGACGGGGAATGGGTTCAAATAATAGGAAGTAATCAGTGGCCGGCTCTTCTCCTACCTGCGTATTTTAAGGTTAGAAATACGGGTAACACAACAGCATCATTTTATGTTGTTATTGGCGGGGGAAGCACAAGTGCTATTACTCTTGTCCCGGGCGGGAGTGGATTTGTTGAGGGCACTTTCTGGGCAAAGCCAGGTTCCTGCACCATAGTACTTTATGGTGATGGTAGCGCAGTGCAAAGTGATGTTGTTCAGGTTACCACTTACTAAGGATCAAAATGTAGGGAGGTCGTGCTATGCCAAAAGGGTTTAAGATAGAAGACTGGCTGCCGCAGGAGCCTATGCAGGGGCCACCTCTGCCTGAGTTTCTTGATATCTACTGGCCGTGGTACACGCCCCCGACCGGAGAGTTCAAGGTAAGCAACCTGGTTATTTCCCCCACCGAAGTCAACCCGGGGCAAGTAGTGATGATATCCTGCCTGGTAACCAATACCGGCAACAAAGCCGGGGACTACACGGTAAATCTAGGAGGTGATTTTGTGGCAGAGCAAACAGTGACTTTGCAGCCAGGCGAGTCAACGTCGGTGAGTTTCGAGGTGAGCCCAGCAGTGGCCAAGACCTACAGTGTGTCAGTGGATGGGCTTTCTGGCACCTTCAAGGCAACCACGGCACCGGTGGCCGATATCAGAGTGGAGAATCTCGATATCTACCCAGCGGAAGTCTATGTGGACGAAAAGGTGACTATTTCGGTGACAGCCAAGAACTACGGGACGGCAGCCGGGACTAAAATAATAACCTGCACTGTAACCTAAGGAGAAGGTATGGCACAGCAAACGGTATCACTCCAGCCAGGAGAATCAAAGGTTGTCACCTTTGAGGCAACACCCCATGAGGCCAGGGCGTACCAGGTCTCTGTGGATGGGCTAAGCGGGAGTTTTGTTGCCGTTGAACCACCTCCCCCCGAATTTGTCTACACCACTGATCTCATCGTCGAGGATACCGGTAGCAACGATATACGCTGGACTGTCGGCGTCCAGAACATAGGGGAGGAGGCCGGGGAGCTGAACATCGGGGTATACCAGAGGATGAAGGCACCCTACACCGAGGTGATCCAGTGGTCCGGTTTCAGTCGGATGTTCAGCAAGGCGGAGACGCTCAGCCCGGGTGAGGAGAAGGTCTATACCGGCACAATTTCGCGCGGGCCGTATACCTATCAGGTAATGGTCAAGAGCGAGGCCGGTGTCTTGCTCAATCCCAGGGACCCGCTGGAGTTCATCTGCACCTGCTGCGGAGATACGGGCATCCTGAGCTCTTTTGCCACCCAGGAAGAGCTTGACGCCCACTACGCCGTAGCGCATCCGGAGTATGCCCCCATGGAACCCTTAACCCACTTCTTGCTGCAGGGGCTCTCCTGGCCTGATGACCTGTATATGTACGGTGACCACATGGGCAAGGTTATCGAGTGGGGTGCCGCGGCCCTGCGTGACGAAAACGATTACGAATCGGAGTATGGCTGGGATTATTATATTTATCCGACGGTCGGCAACGTGCGGGTCGGGACAGATGAGACGCTGGAGTTCGTGATGCCGGATGGATGGGTGGGGGCCCGGCGGGGAGCCTGTGGCCGTATGCCCAACAGCACCAGAATCCGGCTGTGGTTTAAGACCGACGACGGCTGGAGCGGATTTCTGGGAGATAGCCCCTGGCTCTACCGGATTCCGGACGGCGGACTTGTCACCTTTTCCGTTGGCCAGTCAGGTCCGAGCGGCTGGAGTTCGGGATGACATCTAATCTGAGGTAAGCTATGCACGTGCTCTATATTGCTTTAGCAGCTTTTACCGGCGGTATTGTCGCCGCAGTACTGGGCTGGCTTGACTCAGGGATTCCCTTCCAGCCAAAGAAATTCCTCGCGAGCCTATGCCGGTCCCTGGTGGCTGCCGCCGCCTTTGCCGCCGTCTACAGTTACAGTAACGGCATCACTCCACTGGAAATAGCGGCTGCCTTTGTTGCCGGTGCCGGGTTCGATGTCCTCGGTAATCGGGGCATTGGCGCCATTAAAGCCTTACTGAACAAGGAAACATGATCTATGGATGGAGCCATCGTAGCTCTCTGGGCAACCACCTCGGCGACTGCCGTAGGCGTTATCTACTCCATTGTGAAAAACGGGAGGAGCCGAAACAGGAAAGACACCGAGCTCAAAGTAGAATTGAAAAAGGACATCGAGTCACTTAAAGAGAAGCTGGATGATAAAGACGATGGGCTGGGCGCTATCCGGCGAGAGGTCAGCGGCATAAAAGAGCACTGCGCCGGCGTTACTTCCGAATTTGGGCAGCGAATAACGAGCTTGGAGAAGCCGAGGCGCGATAACCCTCCTCAACGGTAGTAGTGAAATTTATATCCTGATCGGGGATTACGACGTATGCACCCGCTCGATGTCCAGCCAGTCGAGCAGTATCGCCCGGACGTAGCTGATATGCGGCTTACTCTGGTCCGCACCCTCCTTGAACGCATCGTCAATCCAGTCAAGCGGGCAACCGCCCGCCGAGGATATCTCTTGAGCCAGGTCCCGGAGCTGCGCTGTTTCTTTGCCGCCGGCCCGCCGCGGGGTAACCGTATCAAGATCCGTTGCCGAAACATGGCCCCAGCCTATTGTGAAACAAGCCATCAGCTTTTCAAAATAATCGTTCTCTGAAAGAAGGGTGCCTGGCGAGGGAGAGGGAGAGGGTGATGTCTCACCTGAAACACTATTACCGCTCACCTGAGAGCTGTTTTTGTCCTCACCTGAGCGCTCAGGTGAATTTCCTCTTCCTCTTACTCTTCTATTTCTCTTTATAGTTTTATTTTTATTAGGGGTTGTTAAGGGGGAAGATTCGGGCGGCTCACCTGAAACGCTATTACCGCTCACCTGAGTACTGTCTTTGTCCTCACCTGAGTACTCACCTGAGCCGCTATTACCGCTCACCTGAGTACTGTTTGATTCGTCTGAGATAGGCGGCCAGTTCAAGGTGAGTACCGTTTTAGCGCCTTGTTTATAGCGCAGGTGATCCTGCCAGCCCTCCGGCGGGGGATAATCCGATGGCCAGGCCCACTGCATCTTCTGGTTACCCTCCCACCAGTCGAGCAGCTGGATGGCCGCGGACTTCGGGGTATTGTAGCAACGTATGAGCTGGTTATCTTCCAGCTCTTCCAGGAGTTCCGGGATATCCTTCTTGGTGATGTGGTCGATATTCGGGCAGCAGGCATATTTAATCTCTTCGGGGTCGCCACAGAGCCTGCCCTGGTCATCGGCATTGGACCACATCAGAGGAAAGAGACCAATGGCCTTTAATGACAGGCGACCGTATCTCCTGTCGGTAGAAAAGCTCTGGGGAAACATTCTTCCCCGGGCTACGGCTCGTCTCATTAATGCCTCGTATTTGTTAAGATTTGATCACAGCAGGCGTTCCGCCTGTACTTTTCGCCGCTTGTTATGGTTATGATTGTCGGCGCCGTATTTCAGCATCATATTGTCATGTCATTCATGCTTTATTTACCGTAACTATCCCTCTCCCCTACCATAACTCAGAACTGGAATATAACTCCGGCCGCCAGTAATAAAGGATAAAATGTTCCTCGTTATAGGCTCCTCTGATGATACCGATCAGGATTGGGTCTATCCGTGGACTTCGGGTTCTTGGCTTGACAAGCCCGACTTCATCAAATTTACCCTTAAACTCAGCAATGTTTTTCAGAGCTTGTACCGGCATCCGGTCGAGATAAAGATGCGATTCCCCATCCCAAGAACCATTAAGGTCAGGTCTTAGTTCTATAACTGAGTAATCCATCCGGGGAATGGGGATAAAGCCTTCTTTCAGCAAATTGATATACCGCCGGGTGAAAGCTACCCGGCTCCTGACCCTGGCAATCCGGCTTTGACTGACGCCGGTTATTCGCTTCAAGGCTTCCAGGGCCTCTTCCCCTCTTTGAATTTCATCCTCCTTTTCCGCTAACCAGTTGGGATTGGCGGTTATGAGAGCTCCTGCAGCTGATGGTATTAAGTCCCTTTCCATTTCTGATGCTACCTCCTGTTTTATTTACGGTAAGTATCCCCTCATATACAGTATTCCTCACGTTTAATAACCCTTATACATCAAGGCTCACAGAGCGAGCTCCTCACTAATGGCTTTCTGTAGGTGGTCTCTGTCCCTCTTCAAGGCATCCATTCTAAGGCGCCAGACCCCCATCCAAGTATCATCAGCGTGGAGCGCGGGTTGACGTAGACTATGTGCCTCGATTCTTTCTCGCATGAGTGCGTCGACTTCATCCATCTTCTTCAGGATTTCAGATTTTGCTGTCATGATTACTATTCCTTCAGCGTTTAACCTCTCTTATACGCATTACGGTATTTCAAGGGATAGTTACCTTATTTACGGTATCCGTTTTCATAGCGGATCCGCTCCTGTTTCCAGACAGAGGTTTTCCATCTCGTGCACATCGCCGGCCAGCTCCCCGTCGTTTGGTGGCAACTCACTCACTTGTTGATAGAGATCTCTCAATTTCTTCAGAGCCGGCATGGTGAACACCTTGGTCCTGTCCGGAATCCCCTCTGCCTTGTCGAACAGGTAACCGGTGAAGGCCAGGTTTTCTTCATAGATGAGAATATACCAGGCAACCGTTTGGAAATCTTCCCAGGAAGCCTCGTTTTTAAGGTATCTGGTCACCTCTTCCCGGGTGAGCAGCCCGCTGTGGTGCCAGTCGGGGTTTGGGATAAGTACCTGAGTGATGAACTCGTTTAGTTCTTCCTGGGAGACCTCGACGTGTGCACCGTTCATCAGTATAATCTGTACCATTCATACCCCCATTACCTGGACTGAGCAAGATAGCCTCATTTGTTTATACGATACCCCTCTCCCGATTATCCCTCGCTGACCACCTCCTCTTTCTCCTTCTCCTCTAAGGAGAACTCAACGCTGTCCTCGGTCAGGTCAACAGCCGTGATAACTGTGTCATCGGAAACATCGGCGTCCCGATCGCCCAGGATTTCCAGCATATCAACTTTAGTTATGGCAAACTTTCCCAATTAGCACCTCCAATATTTAGTATTGAATATTAAGGCATCTCTTGCCCAGCCCAGCATTTCAAACGGACGGTTCGCCCCCGTCGGCATCATAGGTGCCCACCAAGCCCCCGAGCTGGAGAAAACACCATCCGGGCGCCCAGCCGGGGGTGATAAAACCTCGATACCTGAATTGAAGAACCTGGCCGGTCAGCTTATTTTCAAAGCAGACAAACGGCTCGTCGAACTCGTAAAAGGCGAGTCGGCCTGGCTTGGTATTTTTCTCCCAGTGGCCCAGAGAGAGGCGGTGGATTCTATCATCGGAAGTGTCAAAGTGACGCGCGTCCCAGGTCTTGATACCCTGCCGTAGCATCTGCCACAGGCTATCCTCTGATTTAAAAACTACGGTTTCCTTGTCATTCATAGCCGCCTCCCGCTAACTCCGCAACCATTTTCTCTACCGATTCCTTATCCCGCTGTACCTTTGCCTGTATTTCCGCCATCGAGGGCACTGGCACCTCCTGCAGCACATTGCGAAACTTGAGGAATAGCCCTACCCATTCCTCGGGTGAGATCTCTACTAGAGATTTTTCCGGCAGTCTTTCTGCCGGCACGTATTTTTTAACTTCACTAACCAGGAATTCTTTGACCTCGGACGGCTCCCCCACGAAGACGTCCCGGCTCTCCAGGTCGCACAAGAGCCAGTGGGCGGCCTCACTATCGGATGAGCCCAGATAATAGCCGGCCAGCCAAGGCCTCACTTTGGGGTGTGAAATGAACTGCAGGAAGCCCCACGGGTTACCATCCGTTGAGCAGTAACCGTCGTCGTACATCGCCTCATCACCACATGGCTCCCAGAAGAAGGCCACCCATCTGAATCCCCCGGGATAGCCCACGGCGTCTTCAAATGACCAGGGTAATATGACCGGAATCTGCCTCATTTGACACCTCCCTCAGAGTTCTCCGCCAAGATCTGTTCGGCTTCCTCTAAAGCCTGGCGGGTTGCCTCGTCAGCAAACATACTTCCCTGGATAGCGGCATGGGCCGACCGCAGGGGCGTAAACCGGTGGTGTTTGGCCTGGATCTCTTCCCGGGCGAGCTCAACGTACTGTTCCGTGACCGAGATATTCTCGTGCCCCATGATCTCCTGCAGGGAGCGGGTATCGCCGCCGTTCAGGATATAGTTCCTACCGAAGGCGTGACGGAGCCGGTGCGGACCCAGCTTCGGGGGCGGTACATTGATCGCTTTCAGATGCTTGCTGACGATGCGGTAGATGCCGTTGGTGGACAGGGGTCCCCGCTGTCCCAGAAACACGTGATCGGTGCCGTTATGGCTGGCCATCAGGCCCAGCAGCAGCCGGCGGGTTTCCTCGGAAATAAAGGCGAATCTCTGCCCGGTCTTGCCCTCCACCACGACGTAGCCGTCGTAGATATTCAGCCGGCACAGCGACGCCGCCTCGCCGGCGCGGCAGCCGGAATCCACCAGGAAGGTCAGCAGCGCCAGGTCCCTGGGGCCGAGCGGTCTGGTCAGCAGAATCATCAGCTCCCGGGCCGTGAGGCTGGGCTTGACCCTCTTGTGCCGGGCCGGTGCGTCAACCAGATCCATGGGGTTAGGGAGACGGCGGCGCCGGCAGGTGAACCGGTACAATGCCTTGAGCGTGCGGTAGTAGCCGTGCCGGGTATGTTCCTGTTCGTCCGGGACAACCTCGGCCAGGAACTGCTCGATGGGCTCCGGCTCGGTGGGCAGCTCCTCGGCGAAAGCGGTAAAACGCTCGAGATTGCGCGAGTACCACTGGATGGTAGCCGGCCGCCGGTTAAGCGACCGGCGATTGTAAAGGAACGCCTGCACTGCGGCGGCCGTGTTCATTCGCCAACTCCGCAAATAGGCATGTAGTAATCGGCTCCCTTGACCTTGATTTTCGCCACCGATGCCGCTTTCGGATGGTTTTCAAAGACCTTTGCCACCCCGCCGAGATCAAAGGCGCCGGAGACTCCGGTGATGCCGGCAGCCACCGCACCGGCGGCCGCCCCGGTTACCTTCAGGAAATCACGGCGGGTGATGATGGCTGGCCCGGTCATGGTTTAGGTGCCTCCCCTTTTAAGAGGTTGAGGGTATTTTCCAGGTTGGCTATCCTGGTAGGGTTTGAACACTTGGTTGGGTCCATTCCTTACCTCCCGAAATGGTTAAAAAACTGGCAAGGAGATTAGTAGTCTCCTTGCTAGTTGCCTTTTCCCCTTACTGGTACCGGTGTCTTCTTCCCAGAGCGGGTACCGGTCAAGATCCTGTTCCCTGATT
>CAZMZA010000047.1:0-10157 GCA_964570635.1 uncultured Dehalococcoidales bacterium | reverse complement strand
ATAGAGCTCATCAGCCCCAGCCTGAATTAGCTGTTCTACCT
The DNA here is from genome assembly GCA_964570635.1 of uncultured Dehalococcoidales bacterium. Taxonomy (GTDB): domain Bacteria; phylum Chloroflexota; class Dehalococcoidia; order Dehalococcoidales; family CAYYQY01; genus CAYYQY01. The sequence goes on along the minus strand of CAZMZA010000047.1, from coordinate 10,116 downwards.
CATCTGGCCTGTCTACCGGTGATAAAATCTTCAAGTTACCGAACCAGTCCCCCGGCACTAAATTTTTTGTGGCGAGCTAATTCCAGAACAACGGTAATTATTGCCGGGAAGAGTGCCAGCAGACACTTGGGGAACTTGGTAGAGACGGCTAAGCCACTTAAAGTGCGAGCTGTACCTGTGTTGCTGACAACTCAAACCCCTAAGAGGCCGACTATCAGTGGAGGTCTATTATTTACCCGGACTGAGCCTGCTTCTGGTCCTCCACAGTTACTCTTCGGCGCCTAATGCGACGCTTGCCTACCCACAAACCGGCGAAGAAGCTCCGGTTCAGTAAATGCTGATTATCGGCCACATTCAAGAGGTCCTTAGATACCCCGCCCTCGAAGTAGGCCACCTCAACATGCTTACCCATGTTCTTTACAGCTTGAAGAGCGTAGGCGAAATCAGCGTCCCCGCTGACAAGCAATGCTACATCGTAGCAGTCATTCCAGGCAAAATAAAGCAGGTCTGTAGCCAGCATAATGTCTATACCCTTCTCGACAGGGACACCCTGCGTCACTTTGGTACCTCCGAGTCGAACCTCTAAATATGGCGTGTTCCGCAGGGTATCGAGGAATTCCTGTTGTTCCCGGTAGCCATCAGGCCGTTGCACGGGGTCCTGTAAGACATTGTAGTAATATGTTCGGAACAAGCGCCTGGAGCCACATAGTTTATTGGCAAACTCGGCGAAGATGATATCATAGCGTCTAAAGTTACTCCGCAGAGCGTGATACAAATTGCTCCCGTCTATGAAGATGGCCACTCTATCTTCCATAAATCCTCTCCTTTTGCCACCTGCCAGTGGCTTTTACAGCGTGCCCGAAGCTCTCTGACCTAATTATACAACCGGAAAGCTCGCCATTCCATCTTGCCCAGACCAATAGCTCGGGGGTGGGACAGGGGGACCTCCAATACCACAATACGATAACACCCTATAATAACATACATAGGCCAGGTCTCCCCAGCCTATGTATGTTTTTTGAAACCAAACCAGCGTTATCCGCCTGATCTTACCTTACTGTAGCACTCGCTACAATATACCGGTCTCCCTTCACGGGGCTCGAACGGCACTTCGGTCTCTTTGCCACACTGGGCGCATACCGCAGGGAACATCTGACGTCGGGACCTGTAGCCGTAACCACCGTCTCCGTAACGCTCGGCCTTCCTTGCCTGACGGCATGAGGGACAGCGCTTGGGTTCGTTGGTATAGCCTTTGGACTGGAAGAACTCTTGCTCCTCGGCAGTAAAGGTAAAGGTAGCCCCACAATCGTAACACTGGAGAGACTTATCCTCAAAGCCCATTGGATAACCTCCTCTCTTCTAGTATTTGGTTAGAGTTCCGGTCATCCAATACGCAAGAGTAGTCAGGGAATCCAACTGGGTATTTGATAACCTGTACTAAAACCTATCCCTATTATGCACTAAACCGCCCCTATTTGCAACTGCAAAAACAAGATTCTAAAAATAATGAGACATACTAAGGCATAAATCGATTTACAGATTCAACTTGTCCCTGATAGTCATTGAAATATTGCCCAAATAATTGAAAGCCAGTTCTACAACACGCTCCTCAAGCGTCAAGTCGCTTATCCCCCGCTCAGCTGACAACGGTTCTTCATTGCTGGCGCCTACCTGCCCTATGTTTTTAAGGCAGCACCTAGCCGGCGCAATCAACGCCTGTTCCGCAATCTGCTTCACTGATAGCTCGCTGTTCTCAGCTACTACTTCCCAGTAAGTTAATAATCGCTTCGCCAGGCTCTCGGCTGTCTCAGTCGCAAGAGTTGAAGAGTCAGTAGGCACGATGCCCCAGGAGATAATGCCGCCCTGCCGAAGAAAGCCAGAGACTGCCTGTGTATATCCCTTCGGCATAAGTTCCATCTGATAGGCATCAAAGGACAGCAGCGAGACCCCCAGGCTCAAAAGATACGGGAGATTGACATTAGCGCAAAGATGCAGCGCACCGGGACCGTCCAAGCCGTTCAGAAAATCCTGGTAGTCCTGCCTAGCATGGACATCAATGTAACCTGAGAGGCCACTGAATACCCACCCCAGACCCGGTTCATCCAGCCAAACGAAGGCATTCTGGTTCCTCTCTCTCAATTCACGATACTGGGCATTGACTTTCCTTTGAAGGAAATCGAACAGCAATGCTCTAACTTGCTCATTATATATAATCGGCACGTTGTTTTCGTCCATGACCTTAAATCCGTAACTCACCGGACCTATCAGCTGACCCCTTACCGCACTGTAACCCTTCAGGTCCTCAGCTAAAAACCGATGATAGACAACGGAATAGCTCTCGCTCAAAGAAAAGGCCTCGGGCGCGGCCATAATTTCAGAATAATCAGTCAGCTGTTCTTCGAATTTAGTCGAATCAAAATATATTCTCTTGTTCTCGTCATCAACAGTAATACCCGGGAAATGCTGTGAAGCCTGCGCATACATATCCTCATAGTAACTAACATTGGGTAATTGGGGCCAGAAAGGTATATCGAGACCGAGGGAAAGCTTGAGAGCTTTCTCTACGTCCGTGTGAGGCATAATCCCCATGGCGGTGGTCTTACAACCACCCTGGAACCCCATACTTGCTAGCATCCCGAACTGACTCAAATGCCCAGCTTCTTCCGTTTAGACTCGATGCTTGCCAGTATCCTGTCAGCCGCCTTAACCGGGTCAGTCTCGACATCCAACTGACCACCGGTCATGCCCTGGCAGTCTTCCGTTAAAAGTTTAACCAGGTTCGGGCCTCCTGTTACCGTGGGTACAGGATTCACATAGGTATAAAGACCGAAAGCCAGGGCAAAGACAGCATCAATAGTCGCTTTCTGCTCCATATACTCAGGGGCAACCGCAGCTACCGGTAATTCGGAGATGGGCACATTCCCCAAGGCGCTGGATATACTCGCCAGCAGGTCGGCAACACGACCGGTATCGGTACACGTCCCGTAACTCAGCACCGGCGGTATACCAAGAGTCCGGCAGAGACCCCCGAGACCAGCACCGGCAAGCTCGCTAGCCTCAGGACGGCAAAGACCCGCTACCTGCATTGCCCCATTGCCACAGCCCATTGAAAGAACAAGCAGGTCGCGCTTAATCAGTTCTTTAGCCATCCTTACAGTGTGTACATCCTGTCCAGTATCTCTCAGGGTAGTACAGGAGATAAGTCCAATCACACCCCGGATGGTGCCGTCTTTGATTGCCTTCAAGAGCGGCTCAAGGGAACCGCCCAGGCTTTCAACTATGCTCTCCGTGGAGAAGCCGACCGTAGCTTCGCGCATCGGCAAACCGGTGACCGGTGTCACCGAAGCACGGCGCTCTTTAAAATTGTCAATAGCCATTTGCAGTAGCTCGGCCGCCTGCTCCTCCGCTTTCTCGGGCTCATAGTTGATACGCTCCGTGATGCCTTCGAAGGCAACCAAATCACTGACCGGTACCAGCCTTATTTTGTACTTCCTGGCATACGCCGGGTCAATCGGCATCGAGCAGTTCATATCGCAGGCAAAAAGGTCAACACAGCCACTAGCGAGGACAGCTTCCTGCATTATCCAGTTACCTGTAAACCCATAGAATGCGTCATCCATTTCCCATCTCTGAATCATCTCCTGCCCCGTCTCGATGTTGGCAATGACGCGCAATCCCTTTGCCCCGGCTGCCCTGGCTTTATCCTGCCACTCCGGCTTTCTCGCCAGTTGAACCATGGCAAAACCGAGGAAAGGTTCGTGACCGTTCGGTAAAGCATTAACATAATCGGGGTCGAGAACACCGAGGTCAACACGAATCTTATGAGGCCTGGGGAGACCGAAGATTATATCCTGACAGTACTCATTCACAATCTGGCTCTGGTAGGCCATGGCAATGCTCATGCGCATTGCCTTCAGCGCCAGGCTCACGTAATAGCCATCCACATTGGTGAGACAGGAGCTTGTCGCACGCATCATCTCACCGTATATCCCGCCGGGAAACAGGTTTAGATTCTTCCAGATTTTCTTACGTTCTTCAGTGGCCAGGGCTTCAACTATCTGGCTCGGTTCATCAGACTTGCGGTTGAAGTCGGCCTGAACAAAGTCGCAGAGAGCAAGGGCCGTATTTTTAATTGTGCCTGACGTGGCTATCCCGAGCCTTCCGGCAAATGTCTTCAGTTTATCCTTCTCCGTTATCTTGAATGGCGTCTCACCTTTAGCTGTAGCCCGGAGGGTCTTGACGGTCTGTTCGGTGTGATAGTGATATGTCGAAGCTCCCAGGACATTCCTGAGGAGCATCATGCGCATCGCCATACCATCACCCGTGATGCCACACACGCCTCGCTTGTCCTTGGCTACATCGGCGCGACATGGCCCGTTGGAACACAGGTCGCACCGAATACCGCCCATACAGAAGGGGCAACGCTGGTCAGGATTGCCTCCCATTCCCTGGGCCTCATACCTGTCCCAGATATTGCCCATTCCATCTTCTTTAATCCTGTCATACACTCGACGCACGGACTCATGATATGAAATCCTTTCTCCTTCCATGGTACCTCCTCCTCTAACCAGTTAGAGTCTAGATTGGCTTGGCACTATTACCTGCGCCAACGACTACTACTAAGAATAGAATATTTTCCCCTATAAGAGCAATCCTCAAAGCAGCACCATGCAGCTCAATACCACAGGCTTTAGGCTCGGATGCTTGGTGTGCCCGGCGTTTTCTTTATAACCCCGTATGCTCTATTGACTTAGCTTCCTGCGTCAAGATAGAGTATAATCTTGGCTGAGTGAAGAAATAGGGAAAGGCCGTACAGGTTATGACAATTCCGAACCTGGCAGAAAGAAAAGGAAGGCTTGAGGAACTTGCCAATAACCTGTGGTGGAGTTGGCACGAAGAAGCACGCAATTTGTTCCGTGCTCTAGATTACCCGCTGTGGCGGAACAGCGGTCACAACCCGGTTAAGGAATTGCGTGAGCTCAGTCCAGAGGCGCTGCAAGCCGCTGCTACCGACCCGTCTTTTATGACTTTGTATGACTCAGTAATGTCTACCTTCGATAAAGATTTGTCGGACTCCAATACCTGGTTTGCTACCAATTACCCCTCGCTGCTAAATGGCCCGGTAGCCTATTTTTCAATGGAATACGCAATACACAATTCCCTTCCCATTTATGCTGGCGGATTAGGCATACTGGCTGGCGATATCTGTAAGGAAGCCAGCGACTTAGGTCTGCCGATGGTCGCGGTTGGGTTCATGTATCCTCAGGGGTATTTTCACCAGCAAATTTCCGAAGATGGTCGGCAGCAAGAAATCTACCGCCAGCTTAACTTCGAAGAGGCACCCATCAATCGCGTGCTTTCACCCGAAGGTGGGGATACCATTGCCGAGGTCCGGCTGGGCGACGTTGCTCTATCCATCGGAGTGTGGCAGGTCCTGGTAGGTCGCACGAAGATTTACCTTCTGGATACTAACCTTGAGAAAAATCCCGCACAGTACCGGGAGCTAGCGGCCCGGCTTTACATCGCCGACCAAGAGTTACGGCTGCAGCAGGAAATAGTGCTCGGTATCGGCGGGGTGCGAGTCCTGCGAGCGCTCGGTATCAGTCCTGCCATATGGCACACTAATGAGGGCCACACGGCCTTCATGATGCTGGAACGCATCCGAGAAAAAGTGGCAAAGGGTACGAGTTTTACACAAGCCATGAGCAGGGTGCAAGCAACAACCATATTTACTACCCATACGCCAGTGCTGGCCGGCCATGATGTCTTCCCGCCTCAGCTAATGGAGAAGTATTTTAGTGGTTACTGGGAATCCCTCGGAATTAACCGGGAAACCTTCCTTCAGCTTGGACAGCAGGATAGCTACTACCCCCAATACTTCAACATGACGGCATTTGCCTTGAGAATGGCTAATCAACGCTGTGCAGTGAGTCAACTTCATGGTAAAGTCACCCGGAAGATGTGGCACGGGCTTTGGCCCGATATCCCGGAAGAACAGGTGCCAATATCGCAAATAACTAATGGGGTACACTATCCCTCATGGGTCGCTCCAGAATTGAGTTCTCTTTTCGAAAAGTATTTGGGAGGGGACTGGGAAAGGAAACATGATGACGACCGACTGTTGGGACAACTATTGAATATTCCTGACGAGGAACTCTGGGCAGTTCGTCAGCGGCTGAAGCGCAAACTGGTGGGCGCTATCCGAGAGCGGATGCGTGCTAGGTGGGTAGAGGACGAACTGTCATTGCAAAAGATGGTGGCGATGGGTGCCCTGCTTGACCCTGAGGTGCTGACCATTGCCTTTAACCGCCGCTTCACTGAATATAAACGGCCAACCCTGATTTTCCGGGACATAGAACGTTTAAAGCGAATTATTAACAACCAGTGGTACCCTGTTCAAATCGTATTTGCTGGTAAATCTCACCCTGCCGACCTCCCTTCAAAGAGCATCCTTCAACAGGTGTATGCTCTGGCTACAAATCGTGAGTTTCAGGGTCGGATAGTCTTTGTCGAGGACTATGACATGCACCTGGCCCGCTATCTGGTCCATGGGGCAGACGTATGGTTGAACACTCCCCGCCGGTTGCAGGAGGCAAGTGGTACTAGCGGGATGAAGGCCTCACTCAATGGTGTGCTCCACTTGAGTGTTAGAGACGGCTGGTGGCACGAAGCCTACAATGGTGCCAACGGTTGGGCCATCGGCAGTGACTCCGATATACTCAAACCAGAGGAAGAGGACGAGGAAGATGCTAATGCACTCTACCAATTATTGGAAGAGGAGATTATACCCCTATATTACAATCGAGACCGAGGCGGTGTACCCCACGGCTGGATTCGTATGGTCAGGGAGGCGATTCGCTCGGTTGTGCCTGCCTTTTGCGCACGTCGAATGCTCAAAGAATACACTGAGCGAATGTATGTGCCAGCAGCCCAGACTCTGAAGGAAGGGTGAAATCGACATATCAGCGGTTCGCTCTCAGAATGCCGGCAAGATTCCAGTAACCGATAGCTGACTTACACCAAGAACTGGTTGACATTAACTACAGGTCATCCTTATAATTCAAACACTGTTAAGCGTAATTCGTACGCCGGTAACAAATGACGGAGGTGGCAATATAAGAATCTCATTGGATAAGGGAGAACTGCCAGAAAAGTGGTACAACATCATTCCTGACCTGGATTTCGATATACCATCTATGATGAGCTCAAGTGGCTATCCGTTGAGCCACCACGACCTTGGGCGGCTAGCCCCTTCTTCGATTATTGACCAGGAGCTTGAGAGAAAGGAACGGGACATTCCTATTCCTCAAGAAGTCCGCCAACTGTACGCTGAGTGGAGGCCGACCCCTCTGTACCGTGCCGAAAGGCTTGAGAAGAGCTTGGCCACGCCAGCCCGGATTTATTACAAGCATGAAGGTAGCAGCCCCTCTGGAAGCCATGAAATGAATACAGCCGTTGCTCAAGCGTACTACGCTGCTCAAGATGAGAGCGTGAAATGCATTGCGACGGCTACCGGAAACGGGGAGTGGGGAGCTTCTCTGGCAATTGCCTGCAACTATTTCGGTATACATTGCAAGGTGTACATGGTGAAGTCCAGCTATGAAGAGAAGGTATACGGGCGCTACATCGTGGAGATATTGGGGGCGGCGGTAATGCCCAGCCCAAGCGAGAAGACACTCATTGGTAAGAAGATACTAGCCCAGAATCCAGACTCGCCTGGAAGCTTAAATATCGCCCTCAGTGAAGCCTTCAACGAGGCCAACAGCCGTGACGATACAAAATTTTCCTGGGGTACAGTGATGAATCATGTCCTGCTGCACCAGACCATTATTGGCAGCGAAGCAAAGATTCAGATGCGTAAAGCCGGGGACTATCCTGACATTATCATTTGTGCCGTGGGTGGCGGCAGCGCCTTCGGTGGTCTGGTTTTCCCCTTTTATCCGAACCGTAAGCCAGATACCCGAATAATTGCAGTTGAAACAGCTGCCTGCCCGAGCTTATCCAAGGGACGGTACGCCTATGATTATGGAGATGCGGAAGGTTTATCTCCAATACTGAAGATGTACACCTTAGGCCACAGCTTTGTTCCACCAGGTATCCGGGCCGGCGGTATGCGTTACCACGGGATTGCCCCGCTGGTCAGTGTTTTGTACCGCGAGAAACAAATCGAGGCGAAAACCTATACACAACAGCAGGCCTTTAAGGCAGCAGTAACCTTCGCCCGTTCTGAGGGACTGGTCGCTTCCCCCGAGACATCATACGCATTAGCTGCGGTCCTGGACGAGGCGTTGAAATGTAAAGAGAAAAATGAGCCAAAGAACATCCTCTTCTTGCTTGATGCGAGCAGCAACCTCGACCTTGCCACCTTCAAAGATTTTGTTGAAGGGGCTTTAGAAGACCAGCCTTTCCCCGAGGAATATGTGCAAGCAGCACTGCAACAGTTACCCGAAGTGCCCGAGCACTAATCCGGTCTTTCATTTAGTTTGACGACTTCCTGGCGCAGAGTCTGTACCTCTCTGGTCAGCTGTGCCAGAGCCCTTCCCTTCTTCACGGTATATCCTCCCTCCTCCAGGTGCTCTTCTGCCCTCTAGGCACAAACGGCATACTTCTATATCATGCGCCCTTCAGGAAAGCCACCGGGAATGTGCTCAGTACGCCGGACAAGGGTAACCCTCCTTCTGCGCCAGATATCTTGAGACTCTCGCCAGTAAAGATATTAAGCCAGCGCTCAGGCATTCCCCGGGGTAAAATCAGCAGGTCATCCCCCCACACTCGTTGACCCACCGGCATAGCACCAACACATACCAGCTTGGTCGTCAGTCGAGGAATAGCTATGATAACCCATGTTTCACCTCTGCCTCGCGCAAAGACACAGACATGCTCCTGCCTCTGGCCTTCAACTTTAAGTGGTATGTACTGCCCGTCTCGGAACACGTCCCTACAGGAACTGCGTGCATTTAGTGCTTTGTAGGTCACATAAAGCTTTATGCGACCATCTTCCCACGAGTTTAGCATCTGTTGGACCGGTGATTGCCCCCCCTGGGCCTCCTGCCGGATAAGGTCATCCAAAAGTCCCATCCGCCGCTTAAAGTCAACCGGACGCCGGTTATCAGGGTCTACAAGGCTGAAGTCCCATAACTCCGTCCCCTGGTAGAAATCGGGCACGCCGGGCAGGGTAATCTTGAGCAAGACCTGTGCCATAGAGTTAAGGGCTCCATAAAATGCGATTTGCTTTTCAAATTGCAGAAAGTCCTCCAGAAACTCGTTTTGCCCGGAACTTTCTAAGATAGACTCCAAGAATGCGATTAAAGCACTCTCGTAGTCCGGACGGGTTGATAGCCAGCTGGTATAGACCTTGGCCTCTCGCACTGCTTTGACCATGTACGCCTTGAGCCGCTCTTTAAACCCGGAGACCTCGTCTGAAAAGAGAGGCCAGGCACCCAATAATGTCTGATAGAGCAGTATTTCCATGTTCGGTTCCGGAACAGGCATTCCGTCTGTTTTGCCTTTTTTCGGCTGGTTCCACCGGTGCCACTGAACCAGGCGTTTCTCCCATTCCTCAGGAATCTCAGAGAGCACATTTATTCTGGCTCTGACATCTTCGCTGCGTTTAGTATCATGGGTTGAGGTGGCATTAAGCGTGTGGAGCCAGCGCTCCAGTCTGGTCAAGTTCCACTTATGAAACTCCTCGGTAGACAGGCCATTCGAACCCGGGTCTCCCCCTACCTCATTAAGAGAGACCAGGCGGTTGTAGCCGTAGAGGGCGGTATCCTCGAAGCCCTTGGCCATGATAGCACCGGTCAGCTGCTGCCACCGTAGGACGAAGCGGAGCCATGCCTCTTTCTGCTCGGGAGTAAAGTCATATGGCAAATCCAGGGTGAGCACACGCCTCAAGAGGTCAAAAGTAAGGGTGTCCGTATCCCGGCTTTGCCTCCGGGCTGCCTCTACAGCCCGTTCAAGGTAAAGCCTGTCCTGCGGAGACACTGCTAGAGTTCGTACGTAGGTTCGGTAGACGGGCAAACAGGCGGTAACCTCAGTAACAGCTTTCGTTAGTTTTTCGATGGAGAGGTCAGCGGCAAGACCACTCTGGTAAGCCAGGTGAGCCAGGTGCTGCCC
>CAZMZA010000046.1:0-10391 GCA_964570635.1 uncultured Dehalococcoidales bacterium | reverse complement strand
ATCCAGCGCTGAATACCCTGTTTATCGGCAAGGAGCAGGAACCGGGCCATTTTGCTGAGGTCTGCATGCAGTGCGGAAGATGCGTCTTGGCTAGTACAGCGGGTATTTGTCCCCTGGTCAGGTGTGCCAAGAGCCTGCTTAACGGGCCCTGTGGAGGGTCGGTGGGCGGTAAGTGTGAGATATCACCAGATACCCCCTGTGCCTGGCAGCTAATCATTGACCGTCTCAATCACCTGGGCCAGCTGGACAAGCTGGAAGAAATTGAACCGGTACGGGACTGGGGCACTACCCATTCGGGAGGACCCCGTAAGATTATCATAGAGGACTAGAAAAGTAGGCTAAAAGGGTATCCTTTATCATGCATAACTCAAGTGACCAGTCTGTCACCGAGGAGAGAAAACTCGAGCGCAGGCCCGCAGAGGCAGCCTCGATGCTGCGGCTCAGAGTGCTTTGTAACCTCAGGTGGGCTGTCATTCTCATCATAGTCGCCATTACCCTGGTGGCAACGCAGGCATTCCACATCGGCTTTGACCCCCTTCCGGTATATGTTACCTGTGCCTTTATAGCTTTATATAATCTGGGGCTGTATTTTCAGGTGCGTGGTCTGGAGACACTGCCCGCCAGTCTGGTAATGCGGAGAATGACGATTTATGGCGTCAGCCATGTCGTGCTTGACGTATCCGCCTTTGTTGTGCTGCTACATTTCACTGGCGGGATAGAAAACCCCTTCGTTTTCTTCGTCGTCCTTCACATTGTTGGGGCCAGTGCCATACTGCACCGTGGGACGGTATACTGGATAGCCACTCAGGCATTTCTGATGGTCTTGTTGCTGGCTGGTCTGGAATATGCTGGAGCTATACCGCATGTTAACCTCGAGGGCTTCGCTTCTCCTGAACTGTACAGAGAAGGAAGCTATCTTCTAGCTGTTGTTACTGCTCTGGCCAGCATTATCTATGCTATTGCCTATATGGCTACTGCTGTTTCTGGAGAGCTGAGGAAACGGCAACGAGAGGTGGTCAGGCTGGAAGAGCGTCTGCTCCAGGAGAAGACAGGGGAACTAGAACAGGCCTCCCAGGAGGTAATGAAGCTGGAGGAGGAGAGGAGCCGCTTTCTCCGCTTTCTCGGTATAACCGCTCACGACCTGAAAGCACCGCTGGGGGCTATCCAGAGCTACTTCCAGGTTATGCTCGGTGGTTTTTCTGGAGAACTCAACGAGAAGCAGAGGAACATGGTGGGAAGAAGCAGCCAGAGGATTAACGAACTGCTGAATTTGATTAGCGACCTTCTGGATATTCCTCGTATCGAGACCGGGCAAATCCTGGAGGAGATGAAGGATGTTTCCTTGCTCGAGGTGTTGGAGCACGCTCTTGCTGACCTGCAGGATTTAGCCCAGCGGAATGAAGTGAAATTGAAAACGGAGTTGCCGAAGGTTGTTCCCCCGGTTTATGCCTCGGCCACCCGCCTGCAACAGGTAATGACCAATCTGGTGAGTAATGCCGTTAACTATGCACCCTCGGGTGTAGTAACCATTAGAGTAACAGATGAAGACAGTAACATAAAGATTGAAGTTGCGGATAACGGGATTGGCATCCCTCCCGAAGACCTGCCCCGGGTCTTTGACGACTTCTTTCGTGCCAGCAACGTGGCGACGAAAGGGACCGGTTTGGGGCTATCCATCACCAGGAGAATTGTCGAAGCTCATGGGGGTAAGATATGGGTGGAGAGCCCTTGCCCGGGGAGCAATACTGGGAGTAAGTTTACCTTTACCTTGCCCAAGAAACGTGAAGCCGAACGGGGGTAGTAGTTATGAAAGCAGGAACAAATCTGGAGAAAGTCCTGGAGAGTGGAGGCTTCGCCGTTACTGCTGAAGCGGGTCCGCCCAAAGGGACCAGTGCTAAAGTAATCCAGAGAAAGGGGGAGCTGCTTCGTCCGTGCTGTGATGCTGTTAATGTGACCGACAATCAAACCGCTATCGTGCGCATGTCTAGTGTTGCTGGTTGCGTGCTGCTGAAGGAAATGGGTGTTGACCCGGTAATGCAAATGGTCACTCGAGACAGAAACCGAATCGCCATTCAGAGCGACGTGTTAGGTGCTGTGGCTCTGGGTATCGGTAATATCCTCTGCCTCTCTGGTGACCATCAGCAGTTTGGCAACCATCCCAGTGGTAAGGGTGTCTTTGATATCGACTCAGTTCAACTGATTCAGACCCTGAAAAATATGAGGGATGAGAAGAAATTCCTCTGTGGCGAAGAAGTCTCAGGGGAGGTGCCCCTGTTTATTGGTGCTGTGGAAAATCCCTTTGCCGACCCCCTTGACTTCAGGGTGGTACGGCTGGCGAAGAAGGTCAAAGCCGGAGCCGACTTTATTCAGACCCAGGCAGTCTACGATGTAGCCAGGTTTGCCCAGTGGATGGAGATGGTGACTGACCGCGGTCTGGATAAGAAAGTGCATATTCTGGCGGGAGTGATACCTATCAGGTCGGCAGGTATGGCGCGGTATATGAGGGACTATGTCTCTGGAGTGAGTGTCCCTGACGAAATGGTGACCAGGATGGAGGAGGCGGAGAATGCCAAGGAGGAGGGAGTAGAAATAGTTCTTGAGATTATAGAGCAAGTCAAGGAGATAACCGGAGTTCACGGTATCCATATTATGGCGGTGGGTTGGGAGGACATCGTCCCTGAAATTGTGGAAAAGGCTGGATTATTGCCTAGACCTGTACTATAATTCGTGAGGAGGGAGATATGCAAGAAAAGATATTGGTAGTCGATGATGACCCTGATATTCTAGATGCGCTGACAATGATTCTTGAGACCAAAGGCTATCAGGTGGTTACCGCACGGGACGGAGTAGAGGGTTTGGCTAACCTCAAGGCAGAGAGGCCAGACCTGCTTATTCTTGACCTGCTGATGCCCAAAATGGACGGATTTGCCGTATGCAAAGAGCTGCAGGACGTCAGGTGGGCGAAGTACCGGGATATACCTATCCTAATCTTGACTTCGGTCAGAGAGGAGGCCAGTCGCCGCCGCTATGAGTTGGAGACCGGTCTGCAGCTCGACGTGGACGACTATGTTGAGAAGCCCATCTCCCCTGATATCCTGCTGGAGAGGCTGGAGAAGTTGCTTAAGAAGAAGGGGAGGGTGTGAAGCTTATCCAGCACAGGTGAGCACTGGGGAGGAGATTTAAGAAGTTATGGAAAAGAGAGCCAAGATTCTACTTGTTGACGATGATGTTGATTTCGTTGATGCCACGAAGACCATCTTGGAAAGCCGGCCTTATTACGAAGTAATCGTGGCTTACGAAGGGAATGAGGCAATACAAAAGGCAAGGGAGGAAAAACCTGACCTTATCCTCCTTGACATAATAATGCCGGTGAAGGACGGGTTCAGCGCTGCCGAGCAGCTTAAAAAAGACCCCGCGCTCAGTAAAATCCCGGTGATAATGCTGACCAGTTTCTCTACGACGGGTCAAAAGACTTCCATCCCGCGTAGTCGCGGGTTTGAGCTAGAGACCGAAGATTACATGGAAAAGCCAGTTTCTCCCGAGGAACTGCTGGTCACAGTGGATAGATACCTGAAGAAGTAGGTAGCTAAGTGCTGCCGGCCTTTCTCTTCTCAAAGAAAGGCCACCTCTCGCCTCTCAGGGCGACTTGCTCAACATCTCTCAGTCTTGCCCCGACGATTTGAGACAGGCTTTGAAACACCTTATAGCCGATGTGGTACTCCTTATCGAACAGAGCGACAAGCTCAGCCCCGTTGATAATTACTATTTGAGAAGGCTTCTGACAAATTGCCGACATCACATAGAAGTGGGGTCTCACTAGGGCTGACCAGCCGAAGAACCCGCCCTTCGTGATTCTATCGACCACAACCTGTGTCACTCCCTTATCACCCGGGGAAACCTTTATCACCAGGTCTATCTCGCCTTCTTTGAGTACATATAGATACCTGGCTTCGTCACCAGCTTCGAATATGACCTCTCCGGCTTGACAAGTCTCTTCCCGGCATGAGGGCAGGGCGACTATCTTATCGAGTTCACTATCGTCGAGTCCGAGAAATACCTCAGCCCTTTTTAATGTCTTTTCAATTTCCATTGCTCCCCTTATACCAGCCGATAGTGGTCTTTAGTACTCTCCAGAGATGAAGTTCTTAATCTGGGCGTAGGTGAAGACGGGTCCGTCACGGCACACGTAGAGATGACCAATGTTACACCGTCCGCACTTACCTATGCCGCATTTCATCCGCTTTTCTAGGGTGGTTATCATTCGCTCCGGGGCGAAGCCCAGTTTTTCTAGCACGGGAAAGGTAAATCGTATCATGATTGGCGGACCGCAGACAACGGCTACCGCGTTGTCCGATGAGGGAGCCACTTCCTCTAATACCACAGGGACAAGCCCGACCCTTCCCGTCCAACCCTTGGCTGACTTATCAATGGTGGTTACGAGGCTTACCGTCGTGTCCTTCTCCCAGGCATCTAGGTCGTAACTGAAGCTCAGGTCAGCCGGACTGCGGGCACCGTAGATAATATCCACCCTGTCGTACTTATCTCTGTTGTCTATTACGTTCCAGATGAGAGAGCGTAGCGGGCTTAAGCCGATACCCCCGGCGACAAAAACCAGGTTCTTGCCCTGCAACGAGTCAAGAGGGAAGCCGCTGCCGTAAGGACCTCTGAAACCGACCTCGGCACCGACACCGAGTCGGTGTAGAGCTCTGGTCAGCTTGCCTACCTGGCGAACAGCAATTTCCAGGTGGTCTTTTCTGGTAGGGCTCGAGGAAATAGCAAAGGGGGCTTCGCCAATGCCAAAGACAGAGCAGAAGGCGAACTGTCCGGCCTCAAAGGTAAATTCCTGGCGCAGTTTCCCCTCCTTAAAGTTGAGGTGGAAGGTCTTGGTATCATAGGTCTCGTCTATTATTTTCTCTACTACTGCTATGTGGGGCAGGTAGACGTTGCCTTGGGCATGGAAGGCTTCCCTGTGACCAGTATCAGCAACTGTCATTTTGGTACTCCCCTATAGGCCGCTACCGGGAATTGTCCTGTGCTATAGCTTTGGCGGGAAGATTATTCAGTACCTGGCTAATATCCCAGTTCACCGGACACAGCCGGATACACCTTCCGCAGCCAATACAGGCTATGACCTTGAAATTCATGGGATAGAACTCAAACTTGTGGCATACTTTTTGCCTCACCCGCCGCCATTTCTCCTCTCGGGGGTTTTCCATGGGCATCTTGGTATATACGGGGAAAGCACAGCTATCCCAGCTTCTAAGCCTTACCCCCTGCTGCTTAACCAGCTCATCATTGATGTCAAAGCAATAGCAGGTAGGGCAGAGCAGGGTGCAGATGCCGCAGCTTATGCACTTGGCGGCTACCTTTTCCCAGTGCTCTTCATCCTCAAAGCAAGCCAGCAGCTTCTGGTCAATGTTCTCGGTATCGACTGTTCTGGCTACCTTGTGGTATGATGCTTCCTTTACCTCTCTGGCTTTGGCCTCATCAGCTTCTGCTGCCTCTTCTAACTCACTGGCTGCTTTAGTCAGCTCTTTCCCCGCTTCTGTAACCGCCTCGATTAAGCAGCTTTCACCGGTGTCAGTAACCATGAGGTCGACATCACTTGATTCGGCTGGACTGAGCCCCAAAGAAGTGCAGAAGCAGCTATCGTAGGGTCTGGTGCACCCCAGTCCGACCAGTACCGTATTATTCCTCTTGGAGAGATAGTAGGGGTCGTCGTACAAGTCCTTGAAGAGCATGTCCAGTATGGCCAGTGCCCTGGCATCGCAGGGACGAATACCGAAAATCAGTTGCTTTTGCCCGTTTGAGGCGGGTAAATCTAGACGGTAGCCATTTTCATCTTTGCGGAAACTGAACATCTCCTCTACAGGCGGGAAGAAGCCAGTCTTGGGCGGTGTCACCGTGTTTCTGTACCAGTCCATGAAGCTCGTATCTGCACCGTCCCACTTAACCCATGTTGTGTGACCGTCCTCACGCGATGGGACAAGCACAGTAAACTCCTGGCTCCACCGGCTGAGAAGCTTGACTAAATCCTTCTTGGCTAATTTCTTATTGCTGGTCACCTTTAGCTCTTCTACCTGAATAAATCGCCGGCCTCTTCAAGTTCGTAGGCAGTTAGTAGTGGTGCCGCCTCCTTGTCCATTCCTGCCCGGTACTGGAATAGCTCATCCACTACCTCGTACATCTTCTTGGTCAGGCTTCTTAACGGGATATTCGCTGGGCAGGCCCGTTCGCACCCACCGCAATCGGTGCATCTGCCGGCTACATGAATGTTTCTGATTATCTGAAAAATAAGGTTATCCTGCCACAGGGACGCTGGCTGTACCCACTGCGGCTCGGTCTCCTCCACAAAACACCGGCAGCAGAAGCAGGCCGGGCAAATGTTACGGCAGGCGTAGCACCTGATGCAGCGACTGAATTCGCTCTTCCAGAATTCCCACCTCTGCTCCTGAGGCACAGCCTCCAGTGCTTCTATCTTTTGCCTGCTGCCGGGTAAGCTGGGTGCCGGGGGAATAGGTTCACCCAGCAGGACGTCATATTCCTGGGGGGTGGGAAGGTCGCAGCCGAGACAGCAATCAAAAGCCACCTCCCCGATAACGAAGGTGGTTTCCTTACCATCAGCTGTTACTGTTACCTTGTCTTCTTCCCGGACAATGCTGTCCAGCTCGTCTCTGTCCTTGTTCAGTAGAAGCTCTACCTTATGCAGGTCAATCAGGCCGGAGCAAGGGAAGCCTATAATCACTACGTTTTCTCGGTTTACTTTGTTATCCTGCATCAGGCTGACGATGGAGCGGCTATCACAACCCTTGGCGACAATGCCAACCCGTCCGTTAAGTTCGGTCAGAAAGACGCTGAGATTATTCACTATAAAAGGGTTGATTACCAGTCGCTCAATGTCGGCTTTGTCCTTGGTTATCAAAGGGGTGGTGGTAAACTTTAGGCTCCCGGCCTCAAAACCGACGATGTAGTCAACCTTACTTTGGTCCAGTAGCGCCTCGGCTTCATTCCTCAGCGTTTGTTCTATTTCCGAACTTTTCATCAGCAAACAACCGATTGGGTCCTGTTTCTCTTAGCCCCTTGGCCACTTCACCAATCACCTCAGCAAATTTGGTGGCTTCTGAGGCTGAAACCCAGCTGGCCTGAACCCGCTGTGGTTCAACTCCCAGGTAATCTAGGAACTTCTTGGTTATGGCTATTCTTCGGCGAGCACGGTAATTTCCCGTCTGGTAGTGGCAGTCACCGGGGTGACAGCCAGAGACCAGTACACCGTCGAACCCCAAACGCAGAGCCTTGAGAATAAAAAGCGGGTCTACTCTTGCCGAACAGGGGACCTTTATTATTCCTACGTTTGCGGGGTATTTCTTGCGGCTGGTCCCAGCTAAATCGGCACCAGCATAGCTACACCATTTGCATAGGAATCCCACTGCCTTGGGTTCCCACTCTGATTCCTGTCCCATTTGAACCTCTAAGCGAGAGACGTATCGTCTTGAACATTCTATCACGCGTAGTAACCCAATTCAAGGTGAGTACTCGCATCACATATTCTCGCCTGTTGAATTGCTTCCGTCGTTGGTTTACTATTATCCTGTTGTCGGTAAATGACCTTTGGCCTGTTTGAATGACAGGGGTTGCTTACCTATGGTAGGTTTTGAGGGACTTGGCCGGATACTAATCATAATCGGTGCCATTATTCTGGTACTGGGGCTGCTCTTAGTCTTTGGCGGGCGGATTCCACTGTTGGGCAGGCTGCCCGGTGATATCTTGATTAGGAAGGACGGCATCTCCTTCTATTTCCCGGTGGTTACCCTGCTATTACTGAGCCTGGTATTGACCGTCATTATCAACCTTGTCTTTAGATTTATGGGTAGGTAGCTGTGAAGACCAGTGATTTTGACTATTCCCTGCCCCCCGAACTCATTGCTCAAACTCCCATTGAAGCCAGGGACCAGTCACGGCTCATGGTTCTCAACCGCAGTGATGGTTCAATGGAGCACAGGCAGTTCTATGAACTGGCCGACTATTTGCTCCCCGGCGATGTTCTGGTATTCAACGACAGCCGTGTTATACCGGCGCGCCTCATCGGGCGGAAGGTTGCTGGTGGAGGCAGGGCAGAGATTTTGCTGGTGCGCCGGATTGATAGCGGTGTCTGGGAGGCGCTGGTCAAACCGGGTAAGCGGGTCAACGTGGGCACCAGACTCGAGATAGCCAATAATGAACTCAGGATTTCGGCTGAGGTAGTCGAATCAAGACAGGGGGGCTTAAAGCTGATACGGTTCTCGGACGAAACACCGCTGCCAGATTTAGGCAGGATTCCCTTACCGCCGTATATCCGGCTTCCGCTAACTCATCCCGAACGTTATCAAACCGTATATGCCAGAACCGCTGGCAGCGTGGCAGCACCTACGGCTGGCCTGCATTTCACCCCTGAGCTAATCGAGAAAGTAAAGGGGATGGGGGTTCACTGCCTGTTTGTTACCCTGCACGTGGGTCTTGACACCTTCCGGCCGGTACGAGAGGACAATCCGCTTGAGCACCCGATTCATAAGGAATACGGTGTGGTGAGCCAGGAGGTAGCCAGGCAGCTGTCTCAAGCCAAAGTCGAAGGGCGGCGTGTTATTGCTGTGGGTACGACAACAGTCAGGGTTCTGGAGGAGGCAGCTCATGCCAGCAGCCCGTCTCGCCTTGAGCCCTTTGAGGGCTGGGTAAGCCTGTTTATCTTGCCCGGGTATCGCTTCCGCATGGTTGATGCCGTTATCACTAACTTCCACCTGCCACGCTCAACACTGTTAATGCTGGTTAGTGCCTTCGCCGACAGGGATTTCGTTATTCGTGCCTACGAGGAGGCTATAGTTCGGGACTATCGCTTCTATAGCTTTGGCGATGCCATGCTGGTTATCTGAGGAGAAGGTTTCGATTATATTCTGTAGTTCACTGGAAGGAGTATAAAATGAGCAATAAGAGTAAGATAGAAGCAGGCAGGATTGGAGAAATTGAAAGCGGAACCATGAAAGAGATTCTGGTTGATGGACGGAAGATACTTTTAGCCAGGGTCGGGGATTATTACTATGCTACGGATAGTCGCTGCCCTCATGCAGGAGGGAAATTGTCAGAGGGCAGGCTAGAAGGTACTGTGGTCACCTGCCCGAGACACGGTTCCCAATTTGATTTGAAAGACGGTAGCGTTGTGCGATGGCTGAGCGGCTCTGGCCTGATATCCGCAGTTGGTAAAGTTCTGAAGCGACCGAGTCCCGTAAACACATATGACGTTAAGGTGCAAGACGATAAAATATTTGTGGAGATTAATAAGGTGTAAAATGCCAGGTCTAAAAGCATTCTTCACTAATATGTCAGTCCCCATGCCGCTGTATAAGAAGCTCTTCCTCGTCTTCCGCAACAACATGATTAAGATTTGGCGACGGCAGAGTTGTTGCGGTCATCCTGGTGAGCCTGGCTGCTGAGAGCCAGCCAGATGAACTCCTCGTTGAGGAGGATGAAAGGGACTGATAATGCTGGCAGAGGTGAGTCTGACAGAGGGATTACTGCCATATAAACCATTCTAGAGTCCCTAATGCCAGGAAAGCACTCATCAGTAGCTGTGTACTATACCCTTTTGCTCATAAAATTCATCCATGATAAACTACGGGATGACTTCTGGAGCCAAGGTCATCTTCAGCGTCCTAGAAATGAGGCATCGTGGAAAGAATATATAGCAGATTGGCTCATCATCTTTTCAGCCTGGGAATGGGGTATCCGACGAGAGAAGGCCTGGAGGAAATACTAAAGGAGAACTTCACACCCCTGGAGGCTGAAGTAGCCCTGGCACTTCCCAATGGCGTTATTCCTCTGCAAGTGGTCAGCATTGATGACATCGTTGGCAAAGTCAACCTTCCACGCGAGCAACTGGCAGGCATACTAGACAGCCTGTCACAGAAGGGGCTGGTTTTTTCCGGTAAGACACGAGGCGGGGAGAGGGGATACGCTCTTTTGCAGAGGGACTTCGGATTTCCACAAAGCTGGTTCTGGAAGGGGGAGAAGTCGCCTTTCGCCAAGAAGATGTCCGACCTCCTTGACCAGTATGACAGAGGGAAGCCTATCGGTGATGCTGGTAGACCCAGCAACACGCGGGCCTCTCAGTTCGTTCCCGTAAATCGGGCCGTCTCCCCTGAGCTTCAGGCTATTTATCCGTATACAATGATGGAGAAGGTTATAGAAGGCGCTAGGAAGCTAGCTGTAGCCCATTGCGTCTGCCGTGTTCGCCGTCAACTGCGTGGTAAGAGCTGTAACCATCTATTGCAGGTTTGTCTCAAATTCGACGAGCTGGCAGAGTACCTGATTGGAAGGCAGGGACTCTACCAACTGAGTTACTCCCGCAAAATCGTATCTATTTT
>CAZMZA010000045.1:0-11020 GCA_964570635.1 uncultured Dehalococcoidales bacterium | reverse complement strand
ATGCGGTTCATCCGGCGCAGGTCCAGGTGGACTGCCCCCGCACCGGAAACATTAGCCGCAGTTACGAAACCGGTGCTAAAGGCCTTAAATCTTATCCGGTATCTGTTGCACGCTTTCACTATAGCCTGAACTTCCTCCACGCTTCCCGGCAGGAGCACTGCTTCGGGTCGTGCCAGCCATAACCGGGTCGGTATCGCTCTTGTCCCCATCTGGAAGGCGTACGTATCCAGCAGGGCCGGCTCTTGAGATATATTCTCGGACCCGACAATATTTTCTAAAGTTTTATACACCTTGCTATCCAGAGCCATCTCCGAAACCTCCTTATTTAGACTCTGCCATAGGCTTGCGTCACAAGCTCCATAATGTCATATACTCTGAGGTCGTCCCCGCTTTGGCTGAGGGCGTCGTTGAAGTTTCGCTCACACCAGGGGCAGGCAGTAACTAGCGCTGAAGCCCCTGAAGCCTTGGCCTCCTCAATCCGCTCCAGAGCCGTCCATATGGCGAAATCGGGGTAGGCCTCCTTTACTCCGCCTCCGGCACCACAGCACCAGGCGTACTCTTTAATCCGCTCCATCTCAACCAGCTTCAGGCCGGGGATTCCCTTGAGTACGTTCCGGGGAGGCTCATAAACGCCATATGTCCCCCGTCTGAATACCTTGATAGGGTCATGCAGAATAAGCTGCCCCCAGGCCTTTTTTTCCACCCCCTGCCAGTGGATATACGGCTCGGCCTTTCTCCCCAGGTGGCAGGGGTCATGGTAGGTTACCGTCATGGGGATTTTCTTGGTTAGCTTGAGCTTTCCCTCCTCTATCAACCGTTCCAGGTATTCGGTAATGTGTAGCACCTCTAGGTTGGGCTTCAGCCCTATTTTGTCATAGAGCACCTTGAAGGCGGCGTAGCAGTCGGCACAGGAGGTTACCACTATTTTGGCCCCGGCTCCCCTCCAGGTCTCTATATTGTGTTCAGCATACTTGATGAGTTCACCCTGATAGCCCATCTCATAGGCACGACCACCGCAGCACGCTTCCTGGCTGCTGGCGATACCGACATCAACACCCGCCTTCTTAAGCAGGCTTATAGCGCTTCGGGCTATCTTCCACAGGTCTTCGTCAAAGGAGAACCGGCACCCGGCGTGGTAGACCACCTCTGCGGTCTCTTTGGTAATATCCTTCACGTCTAAACCCTCGGCCCATTTGCCGCGTTCCGACTTCAGTCTCTGCAGCATGTTATCTTCTTTTCTCAAGCCATCAATGACGATCATATGGGCGGGGAGGAGCTGACCATCGTTGACCAGTCTGGCCCTGAGTTCGTACTGGGGCTCCAGCACTTCCATGTCACGGTTATACTTGCAGGAGATATCACAGGCACCGCACATCTGGCAACGGTAGATTATTTCTGTCATCTCGTCTGTATATTCGAGCCTGCCGTGCAGCAATGCCAGGCCAATGAGTTGCTTGCCACCCCCCGAGTAGGCATGGAAATTGTACCTGGTGATGCTGGGGCAGACATAAGCAAACCGCCAGCTCTTCACCTGCTCCAGTGGTGGAAACTTGCAGAGCGAGCATCGGCTACACCGTGCTATACTGCGTTCAAAATCCTCGAGCGCCATTTCCTTACATCCCCCTTTGCTTTATTTCACGGTTAGAAGCACAACTTCCCCGGATTCATAACGTTATTGGGGTCGAATATCCCCTTGACCTTCCGTAAAGCGGCCGTGGTCTCCCCGTCTCTCCGGTAGGCTATGTCGGCCCAGGGTCCATAGGGCCGGGAGAAGAACGCTCCCTCAGTTATCAGAGTGCTGACGACATCTACCGAGAGCTTACGAACTGTTTCCGCCTCCTTCGGGTCAGCCGGGTTGAAGAACAGGTTGAATTCGCAGTGCCAGCTAGTACCTTGAACCACCGGCTGGATGTAAACACCCATGTCTACCACCGGGTAGCCGTGTCGGCTGGCAAGGTTACGCATGATGTCTATGAGCTTGGGCAGCCGGTCTCGGTCGCTCAGGAAGAATATGTCATGGCAGGAACCCTTTTGGCGGAGCTTCCAGTAGGGTTCCGGGGAGGGTGCTTGCAACAGCTCCAGTAGTTCCTCCGCAGCCACACCGGAGAGCACGCTCACCGCGCTTACCCCGATGCGCTTGGCATGGTCTGACATATACTCTTCCTCGTAGGCCAGTCTTTCCTCGGGGAAGTAGTCATAGCCAGCCAGACAGAAGAAGAGTAGCCAGGAGGGTAGGTTGTCCCTTAGTTCCCTGTATCCCTCGGGCCATTTGTCGGCCATGATGGTCGCCAGGTTTGAGTTATTCAGTATCAGGCATTCGTCGGCTATTCTCAGCCTTATCAACCAGCTGCTCAGTTCGGTGAGACTATCGAGCCGCTCAGAACCGACCAGAAGCGGTTTCTGGAGCTTGGGCAGCAGCTGGGTCTTCAGCGTTATCCAGGTGACACAACCCATCGTCCCCTGGGCACCCTGAATAATCCGGTGCAGACTCGCCTGGGAGGGTCCGGCGGGGTTCTTCTGCGCCTGCCCTGATTTCCGCTGCTGCTCCAGGGTGCCGGGCCCGGCGGCAGCGCCGGTTCTGAAGAGGTCGCCGGTACCAAACACTACTTCCGTGCACAGCATCGGGTCGCCTATATCCCAGTGGTATCTCGGCATGATGATCGGTTCTCTTTCCAGGGCGCTGGACAGTACTGATTTGGAAGCGCGCGGCAATAAGGGCATCAGTAGCTTTAGACCTTCCTTCTCCACCTCTGGTCTGAGTTCACCGAAGGTTACTCCCGGCTCAATCATGGCTACCCTGTTTCTGCGGTCAATCCATAAAATCTTCTTCATCCCGCTGAGGTCCACAATCACCGCCCCGCCTGTGGCCGGCACGGTGTCGCCACGGAATCGCGGGGGGCTTGAGCTTACCGGGATGAGCGGGGTCAGGGTATCATTAGCCCACTTCATTATCCCCTGCACCTCTTCCGTATCCTTAGGCTTAACCACATATCTTGGCTTGATAGCGGGAACGAAGCTTCTGTCGCTGGAGTATTCGTCCAGGATTTCCGGGTCGTCAAAGACAGCCTCAGACCCCACGATTTTGGCCAAGTCTTCTTTGTCAGCCATTCTTACCTCCCGTTTATTTAAGTAGCCCGGTCGCTTTCATCTTCTCGACCTCTTCGTCTCTTAATGCCTTCTTAAAGAGCTTCTCGGTCGCCGTTAAGTATAAATCATCCCTGAACTCGACCGTCTTGGGCACAGCATAGGGTGGACACCTGTCCCGGCAGTGCTCAATAATCTCTTCAGCAGTCACCTTGCCCTTATGGTCGTCTTTCAGGGTTACGAAGGCTTTTATTCTTTCGCTGCCCGGGCGTTCCGGGTCGGGAATGCCGATGGCAACCGCCATGGCTACCGCTGGATGCTGGAATAGAACGTCATCAATCACTGTGGTGTAGACCTTGTAGCCGGAAACATTGGCCATATCCTTGACCCTATCCACAATGTAGAAGTAGCCATCTTCATCCATTCGGCCAATGTCTCCAGTAGGCAGCCAGCCGTCTATCAAGCCACTGCCTGGTGTCGGCCAGAAACCCTTCATCGTCTGTGGGCCTTTGAGATAAATTTCACCATCCTCGCCGACACCACACTCCTTGCCGGTGGCTGGGTCCAATATCTTGACCTCGGTATCGGGAACCGGTAGCCCTATGCTCAGTTTTACGCTGGGGGCAAATCCGGTAATCTTGGAAAAGGCACCGAGATTCACGTGAGTGATGGTGCTCATCTCGGTTAGACCGTAGCCCTCGGCTATCGGCATCATAAGCTCTGCCGAGATGGCATCGGCAGTTTCCTTAGGCAGAGGAGCTGCGGCTGACATTACCAGAACTGGCAATCTTCCAATCTTCTTTTGTACCATCCGCATGAGCTGGGTAGGCACGGCAAAAACCAGCAGCGGGCGATGTTCCTGCATGAGTCTGACGATGGTGTCAGTATCTCTTGGGTCGGGAACCAATAGTATCCGAAGCCCCCAGTAGATGGCGGTTTGCACTGCCCAGTGCCCATAGGCGTGAAATATAGGGATGGGTACTAAGATGGAAGCGCGACCTTTAATCCCGGCTGACAGCGGGGCATAGGCCCAAGGAATACTCTGCTGGATATTGGTCAGCCGGTTGTAATGGGTTATCATTACTCCTTTTGGCACCCCGGTAGAACCTCCGGTGAATGTAATGTAAGCCAAGTCCTCCGTCGGGTCAATTTCAACCTCTGGAGGCTGGGGCTCATGCTCAGCTATCAGGTCTCTGAGGTGGTAGCTAGCGGGTAATCGTTCCGGGTTTTTTGATTCTTCTGGAGAGTAATCTCTGGGGGAGGTAATTATTAAGTTCTTGAGTCTTGTTTTCGGCGCTACCGACTTTACCAGGTCCAGAGAGCCATCCTGGCAAATTACTGTCTCAGAGCCAGATTCGCCTATCTCCCATTCCAGGTCGGGTGCTTTGTGTAATATGCTGCACGGCACGACAGTGGCGCCTGTTTTCAATACCGCAAAATCGCTTATTATGTATTGCGGACAGTTTGGCAGGATTAAGGTTACTTTATCACCTTTCTTTACCCCTAACTCAGCAAGCGCTTTAGCCAGCTTATCTACGTGAAGCTTCAACTCCTGGTAGGTTATCCGCTTGTCTTTGTAGTCAATGGCGACGTGAGAGGGATAACTAGCTGCTGAATTGTCCAGGATTGTATAGACTGGTGCCTTTGGGTAAGGCTGTAAGGTTGGTGCCAGCTTGTATGGTCCAAGTCTATAGCCTTTGAGCCAAGGCTTGTCAGCGGCTCCTAATGCCATAAGTTATTCCTCCCAGTAAGAGGCGAGCTTTGCCATCAGAATGGCAAAGCTATCAACTCCACAGGTCAGGGATTAGCTCCTCAAGGCCCAATTCCTTAAGTTTTTCCGGCTTCGGTTTGCCGGTTGCCTTGTCCCATCCTCGCAGTTCATAGTAGGCATCCAGAAGTGGCTTCAGCTCATTTACAAGCCCTGCGGCCGGACCTTCAGGAAGCGGTTCTTCAAGCAGGCGCTTGGGCAGGGTGTCGTCGGCTGCGGTTAAACCTTCCCTGACGCTGTAAGCTCGGGCCAGATTGTATACCCTTTCCCCGGACGTTCTGAACTCATTTACGCCAAAATCACCCCCCAGGCCAGCGGCTAGCAAATCCACCCACTCTTGCATGGCCAGAGCCATCCCCATGAACTTGCAGGCTCCAACGCAGTCGAAAACAGTGAGGGCATCCTCCAAATCCTTGACCACCCTGACCTCCGTCGGGTCGGCAACCAGCGGGTCTTTAATTCGGCTCTCCTCCACAACGAGGAAGGGATAGTCAAGAAAGCTGGGACCCTGAACATAACCGGTGATGTGGTCGCCGCCGCGATTGGCAACAGCGTAGGCCAGTCCGCTTGCCTGAACGGCCCGAGAATCATAAGCCGGAAGTTCCAGACCCTTAACATGCATGGCGAAGCTTTCCGTTCCCTTGCCCAGCTTTTCTGAAATCCTCTTCACTCCTTCGGACAGCAGGTCCCCGATGCCCTCTCTCTTGGCTATTTTGTGTACCAGTTCTACCGCCGTGGCGTAGTCTCCGAACTTGACTTCCAGTCCATCAGTGTCCGATTTGGTCAGTATCCCCTTTTCAAAACATTCCATGGCGAAACCGATTGTATTGCCGGCTGAAATGGTATCCAGTCCGTAATCGTCACAGAGGTAATGTATCATGGCAATAGCTTCCAGGTCATCTATAGCGCACATGCCGCCGAAGGCACCAATAGTTTCAAATTCCGGCCCCTCCCCAGTTTTGCCCTGGTACGGTCCCCTCCTGATTTCAGTTTTTCTGCCGCACTTAATGGAGCAGGCAAAGCAACCCACCCTTTCCACCAGGAGCTTCTCGGAAAGTGCCGTGGCGCATATTTCGTCAATATAGGGACAAACACCGGTTTGCCAGTTTCTGGTGGGGAAGCCGCCCCGGACATTGACCAGGTCGATAGCCATATTGGTGCCGAACGTCTCCAGTGCTATTTTTATCATGGCCTGGTCGAGCATCTCGTATTGTTTTTTGGCTGCCTTGGCAAAACCAAACGGGTCAGCAACTTGGACTGGCTTGTTCCCGTTTACGGCAATAGCTTTTAGCTGCTTTGAACCCATTACCGTCCCCATACCGCATCTTCCGGCAGCGCGGTGGAGGTCGTTCATAATATTGGCGTACCTGACCTGATTCTCACCGGCTATCCCGATGCAAGCAACGTTAAATTTCTCACCCAGTTCTGACTTTATCAGCGCCGTCGTTTCGGGAACACTCTTACCCCAGAGATGGCCGGCGTCCTTGAGCTCTGCTTTCCCTTCTTCAACTACCAGGTAAACGGGTTTTGGTGCGATACCCTGGAAAATAATCCCGTCAAAACCTGTTTTCTTGAAATCTGTCCCCCAAAAGCCGGCTGAGTTCGCCTGTCCCCAGATACCAGTCAGTGGCGATTTTGCCACCACACTGTATCTTCCGGTACTGGGGGAGACGGTACCGGTTAGAGGTCCTGTCATGAATATCAGCTCGTTTTCCGGACCCAGCGGGTCCGCCCCCTTCTTTACTTCATCGTAGAGATACTTGGTGGCTACCCCGGGACCACCCAGGAACTTCCTGACCAGACTCTCCGGGAGGTCTTCCTCTGAAATAACGGACTCTGAGAGATTGACCCTTAGGATTCTGCCGTGGCATCCAAACATCGCCTTGACTCCCTCCTCAGTGGATATTTGTTCATTGGTACCTGCAGATAACTTAGCGCCAGATACCAAAAACCATCAGGCTGTAGCTGAGCATCAAGTATAGCACATATCGGATTCTATCTCTATTCCCTCACGGCGAGAGAATATGCAGAACTCTCCATAAT
This sequence comes from uncultured Dehalococcoidales bacterium, assembly GCA_964570635.1. Taxonomy (GTDB): domain Bacteria; phylum Chloroflexota; class Dehalococcoidia; order Dehalococcoidales; family CAYYQY01; genus CAYYQY01. The sequence continues at coordinate 4,125 of CAZMZA010000045.1, read as the reverse complement.
AGCCTTCCCCTCGTCATGTACGTAAGGGTGAGAGCTTGACAATGCTTAGTCAGCCAGCTAAAGTGTTCACTAATATCTTGTGTCACGATTCCTGACAACGCATGCAATATAGAGATGGGGGGCTTTTTTGCTTAATCACGAGGTATTATCATCAGCCCAAATTAAGAAGCCCAAGTTCTTCTATGGCTATATTATAGTCTTGGCTGGCTTCTTGGTCACAATGGTATCGTATGGTACACTCTATAGCTTTGGTGTCTTTTTCAAGCCAGTGTTAGACGAGTTCGGGTGGACGAGAGCCGCAACCTCAGGTGCCTACTCACTGTGTTTTCTCCTGGCTGGTGTTGGGGGAGTAGCTACGGGCGGACTAAGCGACAAATTTGGTTCAAGAAAGCTCGTCACCGCCTGTGGTTTCTTCCTAGGTCTGGGTTTTATATTGATGTACTGGATTAGTGCTATCTGGCAGCTGTATCTGTTCTATGTCGGACTTGTAGGTATCGGTATGAGTAGCGTTGCCCCCTTGCTGTCTGCCACAGCCAGGTGGTTTGACGAGAGAAGAGGGCTGATGGCTGGCATCGTTGTCTCAGGTATAGGTGCCGGTACAGTGATTATGCCTCCGGTGGCTAGTTCTCTCATCTCAAACTATGGCTGGCGAATGTCCTATGTTATCGTAGGTGCCATAGCTCTGGTATTGATTGTGGTTGCTGCCCAGTTCTTAAGACGTGCGCCAAGTGAAATAGGGCAGCTGCTTGACAACGGGAGTGAGGTGAAGCAAGTAGGACTGGTGCCAGAAGCCGGTGAGTTTTCTTTTTGGAGGGCGATTCGTACTGGACGATTCTGGATATATGCCGGGGCGGTTTCCTCTATGTTTTTCTGTCAACAAATCATGATAGTACATATGGTGCCATTCGCTACCGACCTGGAAATTTCGCCGATTAGTGCCGCCAGCATTGTGTCTGTTATCGGTGGGCTAAGTATTGCTGGCAGGATTGGAATGGGTAGTGCCAGTGATAGGATTGGTAATAAGCTGTCCCTAGTAATCGTGCTTGTTTTGGTATCAGTTTCTTTGTTCTGGCTGCTGTTAGCTAAAGAGCTGTGGATGCTCTACCTTTTTGCTATTGTCTTTGGTTTTGCCTACGGGGGCTTGGTAGCACTGAACACACCGGTGACGGCTGAATTGTTCGGGCTGAGTTCACTTGGCGCAATTCTGGGAATGGTTATTTTTGTCTCCTCGGTTGGGGGTGCTATTGGTCCCATCGTCGCTGGTCGTATATTCGACACGTCCAATAGCTATCAGATGGTTTTCGTGGTTTGTGCGGGGGTCAGTGTTGCGGGTGTCATTCTAGCTGCACTCTTGAGACCCTCTCGTGCAAAATATAGTTGATGGGAAGGATGCCCGTAGTCGTCTAGGGGTAAGAGAATGAGTATAAGAGTTATTATCCCTGGATATTTCCAGCGTTTTACTGATGGACGGGATACGACTGAGGTAAATGGCACTACGGTTGGTGAGTGTCTTCAAGACCTAGTCAAACAGTTCCCTCGCTTGGAGAACGTGCTTTTTTACGAAGACGGCGAATTAAACGACCATATTTGGGTTAGTATCAATCGAGAAGTCGTCTCCTACTGGGAAAAACCGCTGAGCAGGTCAGTTCTCGATGGAGATGAGCTTTTAATAATGCTTTTTGGCATTGCCGGTGGTTAAGGCTTCAGTACCAACAGAATGGCAATCGGATAAACAGGGGTTGCATTTCTAGTAGCGGTACAGTGCAAGGTATTGACAAGTGCTTATGCTAGTGTTACCCTAACTCAAATGAGTAAGCAAGGAAATATTGCCCGTGCGCCATTGTCACCCATTGGCCACATATAGAAGGAGATTTTAATTGTGGCCAATTTTACATTATAAGACCGAGTAGACACTAAAAGACAAAGGGGGCAGAAATGTAAGAGGGAAAATAACACGAGCGGTTAAGGAGGCAACTAATTGAGAGGAGGGACTTAGAATGAGAAGCAAGGGACTAGTACTGCGCAGGTCAGTTTTTGCATTGATAGCATTAACTTTGGTCTCGGTATTAATGCTGGCGGCTTGTGCCGCACCGGAAGCACCTACTACTACTCCAACTCCCGAGGAGCCAGAAGTCTTCGAGTGGAGGTTGCAGGCAAGTGAACCGGCAACGTCTCCCTGGTTTGACCCGACGCTATTATTTTTGAAGGACGCCGTAGACACGATGTCTAACGGACAGTTCAAGATAACAGTCTACCCCACCCCCGAACCGGTAGGTCCGTTCGACATATTAGATGCCGTTTCCCAGGGGGTGATTGACGCCGGTTCAACCACCGGAGGCTACTATCTGGGTAAGGTGCCTGCGCTCGCTTTTGACAGCCCGTCTTATTCCTTGAGAAGCCAGACTGAAGGTCAAATCTACTTCTACCTCAAAGGCGGCGTGGAGAAGATGAGGGAGATATATGCGGAGCATAACATTCATTATGTAGGTCCGGCGGGTACTGGTACTGGTACTGCCCTGTGGACCAATACGCCTATCAACACGCTGGATGACCTGCAAGGGCTGAAGATAAGGACCTACGGTCTGATGGGCGACCACTTGAAGTTGCTGGGGGCCGAGATAGTGAGCTTACCGGGGCACGAGATTTACACCGCGCTGGCGACGGGTGCGATTGACGGGGCCACCTTTGGCAATGTCAACCTGGCCATGGAGGCGCATAGCTTACACGAGGTCGCCAAATACGTTATGCTACCCTATATCCAGGGGTGTTACTCAGGCTGTTTCATCGTCAATATGGACAGCTGGAACGCACTTCCCGATAACTTCAAGGAAATCTTTGAGGTGGCTTGCCGAGCGGCATATCAGCTTGAGTGCTGGGCAGAGTATGACCGTGATGTGGCAGCGCTTCATACGGCTCAGACTGAGTGGGGAGTTCAAACAACTCAACTGCCCGCTGAGGATATTGACAGATTGACGGCTGCCGGTATGACCGCCCTCGAAAACTTTGTTGAAGCTAATAAGGATAAAGACCCCAATGTGGAACCGTTCCTTGAAATACTGAAGGGTTATATGAGGGAACTCGGTTATCTGGATTGATTGTGTTGGCATCTGACGGTTGAGTCTTGGGTCGTGGCTACCTGAGACAAAGAGTACAGTTTGCTGGTGTTGTATGGTACTGGAGTGGCGGGGCAGCACACATTGCTTAACAAGACTAGCATGCATACGCCTGCTGCCCCGCCACCTTGAAGGTATGCTTTACCGATGATACCAAAGCAACGGAGAGTAAAGAAGAACAGCAATGACGACACTAAGGCGCTGCTTACATATCATCGATATGATTAACGAGTGGACGGGGAGGATTTTCTCATTCCTACTGCCAATTTTGGCTCTGGTGGTTTTCTATGAGGTGACGGCAAGGTACTTGTTTAACAGTCCTACAAGCTGGGCTCACGATATCTCTTCATTCATTCTCGTTGCCCTAGCCATGGGCGGATTTGGCTATACCCTTCTCCACAACGCTCACGTTAACATGGACCTGCTCTACACACGGTTCCGGGTAAGGGGAAGAGCGATACTTGACATAATCTCCTTCCCACTTTTCCTTGTCTTTTGCGGAGTGCTGACGTGGAAAGGGATAGATTTTGCTTGGGGTGCGATACAGAGCCTGGAAGTGACCACCAGTCCTTTCCGCGGTCCGGTATATATAGTTAAGCCACTGGTGCCGATAGGGGCTTTTCTGGCGCTGCTACAGGGATTAGCTAGCTTGGTTCGTAGCTTTATTATAGCTATCACGGGCAGGGAGGCAGCATGAGTGTTGCTGAGCTGACCATACTCCTATTTGGTCTCCTCGTACTGGCGTTATTGTCTGGTTTGCCACTGGTATTTTGTCTCGGTGGCATTGGCACACTGTTTATCCTCTTCCTATGGGGTCCTGATGCCCTATCCCTGGTGGTCATGCACCTCTACAGTGACGCCAGTGTATTCGTATTGGTAACCTACTTCTTGTTCATCTTTATGGGGCTCCTGCTAGAGCGGTCAGGTATAGCCGAGGAAATGTATAGTGCAATGCGCCAGTGGTTCGGACCCTTGTCCGGTGGCCTGGCAATTGGTACGGTGGCTATCTGTA